>NZ_JAAEDT010000013.1:0-118064 GCF_013346865.1 Snodgrassella sp. ESL0323
AGATAATGTTACTAATGATAATATCTCATTTCTTTTCTTGTTTATAAATATCTGATATTAATTTTGATATTAAATATACATCAACATCACTCATTGAACATTCTTCATAAGAAGCATCACTATTAGTGATGATTTCATAACTATTTCCTTTTTCATCATAAAAAATAAAGTGATAAATCTGGGTATATAAGCCTTTTGCTTTTTTCTCAGATGCCAATAATGTTATCTTAGTTTTAGATTCATCTAAATTTTTAATATCAACTATACCAGCATTTTTTAACCAGACTTCACTCATATTCATTGGCCAGGAAACGCAATAAGGTGCTTTAGCAAAGCTTAATATAGGCAAGACTGCGAATAGTGTTACTATTAAAAATTTTTTCACTTTTTTTCATCCTTAGATTTTATCTATTATGTATTTTCCCATTTTTATCAATGTAATAATAAGTTACTTTAGTTTGTTCCGATAATAATCTATCATTTTCTTCTATATCTAAACATTTTTCTTTTTCTATAATTTCAAAATTTCTATTTATATATAAACGAATCCTTTTTTTAAATGAACATTCTGCTAAAGCCCCATCGACAACAATTATTTTGTCTATAAAATTATAATTTCTATCAAAAATCTGCATTTCGATTGTAAATAAATTTAAATATGAATCTTGTTCATTTGAATCTAAATATGCAAAGAGCAAAATTTTTAAATTTTTATCCAGATGTATTTCTTTAAAAAATTTAGCTTCACCTGTATAAGGCTTTCTATGATTAACCATACTATTCAATGGAGTATTTGGTTGGAAAAGTGAATTTAATGAATTATTTTCATCGTAAACAACATGATTATCATTGAAAAAATTTTTTAACGTATATTCAGAGGATGAGACCTTTGACGAATATTCTTGAAATTCATAAAGAATTTTATTACTCAATTTATCTTGAGCTTTAACTTGAAAAACTAATAAAGTTACTACAAAAAAAATACAAAGCCGTTTAATCTTGATCATATTTTATACTTACACTGTTATAATTATTATTATATCATTTTATTACCTGGATCAGGTTCTAACCTGATTACATATGTACCACAATGTAGATGTTTCAAGATAATCTCTAAGATTGCAAAATGTAATAAATATTACATCTTACTTATATATTTATTTGATACAAAGACTATATAAATTACTGTAATCAAAATTTCATTATTCCAGAGCTGAATAAATGATATGATTTAAGTTTTATTTTAAAAACATCTCATTTATTTACTTGTTTATATGACTTTTTGATATTAGATAGACATCAGCAGCAGTCTCTGAACATTCTTCATAAGAAGCATCATTTTTAGTAATGGTTTCATAAGTATTTCCTGTTGTATCATAAAAAATAAAGTGATAAATCTGGGTATATAAGCCTTTTGCTTTTTTCTCAGATGCCAATAATGTTATCTTAGTTTTAGATTCATCTAAATTTATGTTATCAACTATACCAACTTTTTTTAACCAGCCTTCACTTATATTCATTGGCCAGGAATAGCAATCAGGTCCTTTAGCAAAGCTTAATATAGGTAAGACTGCTAATAGTGTTATTAGTAAAAATTTTTTCACTTTTTTATCCTTAGATTTTATCTATAATGCTATTACTTCTAGAATTTTATCACCGCTGTTCCACATATCTTTTCGACTCTTTTTATCTAGAATTATACAAACATTAGAAGCTATACCGGGATGCATTGTACTATTACCATGGATGTAAAAACCGGATCTACTACACATATTATTACCTGGATCAGGTTCTAACCTGATTACATATGTACCACAATGTGGATGTTTCAAGATAATCTTTAAGATGGCAGAATGTAATAAATATTACATCTTACTTATATATTTATTTGATACTAAGACTATATAAATTGATGTAATCAAATTTCACTATTCCAGAGCTGAATAAATGATATGATTTAAGTTTTATTTTAAAAACATCTAATTTATTTTAAAAATTTATGATGAAAATCATATATCTATTTTAAATATATGATTTTCCTTAAAAGATATGTAACTAATGATAATATTTCATTTATTTATTTGAAACACTTCTTGATATTAAATAGACATCAACACCAGTCTCTGAACATTCTCCATAAGAAGCATCATTATTAGTAATGATTTCATAACTATTTCCAATTGCATCATAAAAAATAAAGTGATAAATCTGGGTATATAAACCTTTTGCTTTTTTCTCAGATGCTAATAATGTTATCTTAGTTTTGGGTTCATTTATTTTTTCGATAGCAACTATACCAGCATTTTGTAACCAGACTTCACTCATATTCATTGGCCAGGAATGGCAATCAGGCCCTTTAGCAAAGCTTAATATAGGCAAGACTGCTAATAGTATTACTAGTAAAAGTTTTTTCACTTTTCTTTATCCTTAGATTTTATCTATTATGCTATTACTTCTAGAATTTTATCACCGCTGTTTCACATATCTTTTCGATACTTTATAGGTAGAACTATACAACCTTGAGAAGCAGAACCGGGATGCGCTTTACTATCACCATGGATGTAAAAACCGGATCTACTACACATATTATTACCAGAATTAGGTTCTAACCTGATTACAAATGTAACACAATGTAGATGTTTCAAGATAATCTTTAAGATGGCAGAATGTAATAAATATTACATCTTATTTATATATTTATTTGATACTAACTAAGACTATATAAATTACTGTAATCAAAATTTCACTATTCCAGAGCTGAATAAATGATATGATTTAAGTTTTATTTTAAAAATATCTAATTTATTTTAAAAATATATGAAGAAAATCATCTATTTTTAAATAGATGATTTTCCTTAAAAGATATGTAACTAATGATAATATTTCATTTATTTACTTGTTTGAAACACTTCTTGATATTAAATAGACATCAACACCAGTCTCTGAACATTCTCCATAAGAAACATCATTATTAGTAATGATTTCATAACTATTTCCAATTGCATCATAAAAAATAAAGTGATAAATCTGGGTATATAAGCCTTTTGCTTTTTTCTCCGATGCTAATAATGTTATCTTAGTTTTAGGTTCATTTATATTTTCGATAGCCACTATACCAGCATTTTGTAACCAGACTTCACTCATACTCATTGGCCAGGAATGGCAATCAGGCCCTTTAGCAAAGCTTAATATAGGCAAGACTGCGAATAGTGTTACTAGTAAAAATTTTTTCACTTTTCTTCATCCTTAGATTTTATCTATAATGCTATTACTTCTAGAATTTTATCACCGCTGTTCCACATATCTTTTCGATACTTTTTATCTAGAATTATACATTACATCTTACTGATATATTTCATTTAAGTTTTAGTTTAAAAATATCTAATTTATTTAAAAATTTATGAAGAAAATCATATATCTATTTTTAAATATATGATTTTCCTTAAAAGATATGTAGCTAATGATAACATCTCATTTATTTACTTGTTTATATGACTTTTTGATATTAAATAGATATCAACACCACTCATTGAACATTCTTCATAAGAAGCATCACTATTAGTAATGATTTCATAAGTATTCCCTGTTGTATCATAAAAAATAAAGTGATAAATCTGGGTATATAAGCCTTTTGCTTTTTTCTCAGATGCCAATAATGTTGACTTAGTTTTAGATTCATCTAAATTTATGATATCAACTATACCAGCATTTTTTAACCAGCCCTCACTTATATTCATTGGCCAGGAATCACAATCAGGCCCTTTAGCAAAGCTTAATATAGGTAAGACTGCTAATAGTGGTACTAGTAAAAGTTTTCTCACTTTTCTTCATCCTTAAATTTTATCTATTATGCTATTACTTCTAGAATTTTATCACCGCTGTTCCACATATCTTTTCGATACTTTGTATTTAGAATTATACAACCATGAGAAGCAGAACCGGGATGCGTTTTACTATCACCATGAATTAAAAAACCGGATCTACCACACATATTATTACTTGGATCAGGTTCTAATCTGATTACATATGCACCACAGGTTGAATGTTTCAAGATAAGCTCTTTCATAATATATTTACCTCTGGGCAGAGGACCAACATTGCGCACACATTGCATTGAAGATTTGTTTTTCCCTTCACCAAAACCTGCATACCCAGTTTTAATAAACTTACCATTATGTGTCAAGTCACCAGTACTTTGTTAATAAGTCCAAGTTATAGCAATTCACACCTTTTTATAGTTAACAAAAATCTAAAATAGATTAAAATAAGTTATTTTATTATTTAAATTATTAAATATATTAAAAAATAGTAAATATATTATATATTTTATTGGCAAAGATATCAATTTTTAAATGAATATCAAATCTGTATTTCGACTTTTGCGTTATAGTGCTGCCAGTTTTCTGATTGGGGTGTTATGAAAAATCTGTGGCAAAAGTTTGATCGGTCGTTTTTACGCGGACAGAAGTTATCAAAAGTTCTGGTTGTGCTGATTGCTGTGTGGCTGTTTCTGGCTACCAGTCTGGTAGGGTTGTCGTTGAATACCTCATGGCGGCTGGAAGAGCTGGGAATGGCAATCAATGAAGCCGGTAGTCTGCGCAAGCGGGTGTTTTATATGGTACTGGTCACGAAAACACCGGGTGCAGAGCAGCAGTTTGCGGATGAAAAGCGTCAATTTAAGGAAATACTTGGTCATTTATACGAATTGCATGATACCGGAGTTATGAACGGCCAGCGCCATAAACAGTTATTAACTCAGGTTCAGGAAATTGAGGAGCAGTTGCAGGATTTTCTTGCTGACCGTGAAGCTTATTTACAGGGCAGACTAAGCGGAGAAGCTTTCCTTGCTCAGGCCAGAGAATTCACTGCGGTAATTGACCGGCTGGTTTTGCTTATTGAGCAAGATAATACGCACAATATCAAACTGTTGCGCTGGTTGCAGGTGCTAGTATTAATGATGGCTGTTCTATCTGCGATTGTATCATTGCTGTTACTGCATCATCTGGTTATTTCGCCGCTGTTACGTCTGAATCAGGGGATCAGTCAGATTGGTAAGGGTTATTTTGATACACGCCTGAAAGTGGGTACGGCCAATGAGTTCGGGCAGGTAGCACAGGGTTTTAATCTGATGGCCGCCAAGTTGTATGAAGTATATGACACGCTGGAAAATCGGGTAGCTGAACAGACGCAGGCAGTGGTTAAGCGTAATCGTGAGCTGGCGGTATTATATGCAATGACCTCATTGTTTCAGGAACAGCATGATCTGACGGTGCTGGTACAAATATTTATGCATAAAATGAAGGCATTCAGTGGTGCGGATGCATGTGTGGTGCAGTTAAAAAACCGCCATTCACAGATGCTTGAAGTTGCCGGTTCGGACGGGCTGACAGAAGAGCAGGTAGATATGTTCCGTGATTATCGCTGTGATGGCGGGCGCTGTGTGCGGTTGCATCAGTCTGTGGTTAATTATAATAATCAATCGCTGGTTATTCATGAGGAAAATAATCACTGCTGTCAGATGCAGCAGGTTCTGCCGTTTTGTCTGACATTTGCAGTGAAATCAGTAGATGATGAAATTGGTATGCTGCACTTGTTTGCACTGAAGCCATTTGCGCTGAGTGAAGAAAATCAACGTCTGATTTCAACTGTTTGCAGTCAGTTCGGGATAGCGATTGAAAGTATGCGCCTGAATGAACTGGATAAGCAGATGGCGATACTGGAAGAGCGTAACCTAATGGCGCAAGGATTGCATGATAGTATCGCGCAGTCGCTTTCATTTATGAATATGCAGATACAGGTACTGGAAAAATCTCTTGCAGAGCATAAACAAGAGCAGGCTAAACAGACTCTGGATTTTATTCATGAGGGTATTCAGCAATGCTATGATGATGTACGCGAATTATTGTCAAATTTCCGGGTACGTCTGGTTTCAGAAGGGTTAATCAGTTCGTTGCAGGAGGTGATGAAAAGATTTGAACAACAAACTGATATTGTTGCGGACTGGTCGGTAGAAGGCGATGTGTATGAGGTAGAGTCGGATGTACAATTGCAGGTAGTGTTCATTGTGCAGGAAGCATTATCAAATGTACGTAAACATGCGCATGCCGATGCTGTGCGGGTGAGGCTGGTATATCTGGCTGATCGCCTGAACCTCAGTATTGAAGATAACGGAATAGGTTTTGCCGAGGATACGCTGATTCAGAAGGGGCTGCACGGGCATGTGGGTGTGCATATCATGAAAGAACGAGCCGGCAAGATTAATGGAGAATTAAAAATATTTGCACGTGAAAATAACGGGGTATGTGTAGAGTTGATGGTGCCGCGTCAGTATATTCATGCGCAGGAATAATTTTTGGGAATTTAATAATGCTTAATGAAAACAAGTACCGGATTCTGATTGTTGATGATCACACTTTGTTTAGGCGTGGTTTGCGTGCACTGATTGATAGTTGTGAGCGTTTTGAGGTGGTGGGTGAGGCCATAGACGGGCTTGAAGGGGTAAAAATGCAGCAACAGCTCCAGCCGGATGCTGTACTTCTGGATCTGGATATGCCGGTAATGAGAGGACTTGAAGCACTACCGCAGATGATAAATCATAATCCGCAGCAGGTGGTGCTGATGCTGACAGTATCTGAAGACGGTAGTGATTTACTCGAATGTATGCGGCTGGGCGCCCGCGGATATCTGTTAAAAAATATTGATACAGAATTTTTGCTGGATAGTATTGAAAAAGCGATTAGCGGTGATAGTGTGTTATCGCCTGAAATGACAAGTAAGCTGGTAACAAGGTTGCGCAGGCAGGAGCAGGCTGACGAGAAAATTACTGAATCACTGACACCGCGCGAACGGGAAATTTTGCGCTGGCTAGCAGGTGGGAATAGTAATAAGGTGATTGCGCGTAATCTGGATGTAACTGAAAGCACTATAAAAGTGCATGTTCAGAATATTTTACGCAAATTAAATGTAGCCAGCAGGGTGCAGGCTGCTGTCTATGCCATTGAGCATGGTCTGGATAAATAAACAAGTGAGTTGAGTATCGGGTAATAACTACTGAATATCAGAATTTGATAAAGACCTATTGAGTTTGTCAATAGGTCTTTTTGCTTATTTGGCGTTGTGCTTTCTGGTTAATGATTTTGCTTCGGATGACTAA
Organism: Snodgrassella sp. ESL0323; assembly: GCF_013346865.1. Classification (NCBI taxonomy): domain Bacteria; kingdom Pseudomonadati; phylum Pseudomonadota; class Betaproteobacteria; order Neisseriales; family Neisseriaceae; genus Snodgrassella; species Snodgrassella sp. ESL0323. The sequence goes on from NZ_JAAEDT010000013.1 coordinate 7,154, forward strand.
TTGGATATGAAAAGGTGATTACGTACACTAAAGAGAATTATTAATGGGGGTACAGAATGGATTCTGGTGTTAGAAAATCGGTAACAGTGCTTACTTCCAGCACGATTGCATTTATTGTCTGTTTTATGATCTGGATGATATTTGCTGTTTTGGGAATACCAATCAAAGAACAATTACAACTTAGTGAAGCTGAATTTGGTTTGCTGGCAGCGATGCCTGTACTGTCCGGATCACTTATCCGGGTGCCTTTAGGTATCTGGACTGACCGTTTTGGCGGCCGTATTGTATTTTTTCTGCTGATGCTGTCATGCGTTCCGGCAGTCTGGCTGCTTCAATATGCACACACATATAGTCAGTTTCTCTGGATTGCGCTGTGGCTGGGATTAGTAGGCGGCTCATTTTCTGTTGGTACTCCTTATGTGGCCAAATGGTTTCGCAAGGAACGTCAGGGTTTGGCAATGGGTATTTTTGGAGCCGGTAATGCTGGTTCTGCCGTAAATAAGTTTTTGGCTCCTGCATTGGTTGTAGCATATGGCTGGCAGTCTGTACCCCGCTTATATACCGTAATTTTGCTGGTTATTACAGTATTGTTCTGGTTTTTCAGTTATCCGGAGCCTAAAGCAGCTTCTGCTAAACAGCCAAGTCTGAAAGCTCAGTTGTTATTAATGAAAAATCCGCAAGTGCTGAAATACAGTCAGCTGTATTCAGTAGTGTTTGGCGGCTATGTGGGCATTTCGCTGTGGATGGTGAATTACTATGTTAAGGAATATAACTTCGGCTTAGAACAGGCCGGGTTGCTGGCTGCATGCTTCTCTCTGCCCGGGGGGGTACTGCGTGCGTTTGGTGGCTGGCTGTCTGATAAATACGGTGCTTATAAAGTTACCTGGGCTGTAATGTGGATTTGCGCATTAGCATTCTTTCTGTTGTCTTATCCGCAAACACAAATGTCTATTCGTACAGTAAGTGGTCATCTGGATATGCATATTGGTTTAAATGCAACGATATTTACTGTGCTGCTGTTTGTGGTCGGTGTGGCAATGGCAATCGGTAAAGCTTCGGTATTCAAGTTTATTTCTGATGAGTTCCCGGATGACATGGGTACTGTGTCTGGTGTAGTGGGTCTGGCCGGGGGGCTGGGCGGTTTTCTGTTGCCGATTATGTTTGGTTGGTTAGTAGACTGGACAGGTGTACGTTCTACCTCCTTCATGCTGATGTTTGGCACGGTATGTATCAGTTTAATCTGGATGCATTTTTCTCTGAAAAACCCTAAGCACCAATAAAGTGAGTTTGATATGGGTAAAGTTTTAAAAGATTGGCGGCCGGAAGATCAACAATTCTGGCAGTCTGGTGGTCGTGCAATAGCACGCAGAAATTTATGGATTTCCGTTCCTGCATTGTTACTGGCGTTTGCCATCTGGCAGGTATGGAGTGTGACGGTAGTAAAGCTCCCACTGGTTGGATTTAAGTTCAGCAGCAATGAACTGTTCTGGCTGGCGGCCTTGCCGGCATTATCAGGTGCAACTTTACGAATTTTCTATTCATTTGTGATTCCGATTTTCGGTGGCCGCAAATGGACGACAATTTCTACAGCTAGTTTGCTGATTCCTGCGCTGGGTTTGGGCTTTGCTGTACAGAATCCGAATACTTCTTATACAACGATGTTCATTCTGGCACTTTTATGTGGTTTTGGCGGAGCAAATTTCAGTTCATCTATGTCCAATATCAGTCTGTTTTTCCCGAAATCAGAAAAAGGTCAGGCGATGGGGATTAATGCCGGTTTGGGCAATCTGGGCGTATCCGCAGTACAGATTGCTGTGCCACTGGCGATTACCAGCTGTCTGTTTGGTGCAATGGGTGGTGAGTCTCAGACAATTTCTACGCCTCAGGGATCTGCACAGGTTTGGTTGCAGAATGCGGGTTTTATCTGGGTACCGTTTATTGTGCTCAGTACGCTGGCTGCATGGTTTGGGATGAACGATATTGGCAGCATGCATTCCTCACTAAAGGAACAGTTTGTCATTTTCAAGCGGTTGCACAACTGGATTTTATGCTGGCTTTATGTGGGCACGTTTGGTTCGTTCATCGGTTTTTCGGCTGCTTTCCCGTTATTAATCAGCCATTCTTTCCCGCATCTTGATGCAGTTAAATTTGCCTTTTTAGGTCCGTTTGTTGGTGCAGTACTGCGTGTGGTGGGTGGCTGGCTGTCTGACAAGATGTCTGCGGCAAAACTTACTGAAATTAGTTATGCCATGATGATTGTCGGGGTTATTGGCGTTCTGGTATTTCAGCCTATAGGCGGCAATGAAGGCAGTTTTGTTGGTTTTTTCTGTAGTTTTATGTTGCTGTTTGCCTTTAGCGGTATTGGTAACGGTTCAACTTATGCGCAGGTGCCGCGGATTTTCTCTCAGTTTCATCGTCATCTGCATCAGGGCGATGTTAAGACTTCAGAAGCTCATGCCACTAAGGAATCAGCTACGGTATTAGGCTTTATGGGCGCAATCGGTGCTTATGGTGGTTTTCTGATTCCGAAAAGTTTTGGTTCTTCGATTGAGGCGACAGGCAGCGCATCAGTGGCTTTATGGGGCTTTATTGTTTTCTATGTAAGCTGTCTGATAGTTAATTACTGGTTTTATGTTCGTAAACAATCAGTTACGAGTTGTTAATTTGAAGTGATCGCACCATTGTCATAGATAATGGTGCAGAAAAAATATAAATCAATAAGAAACTGTTTGAGGCTTTTGCCTCTATGGAGCACAAATTCATGAGCCATTTTTTAGACAGACTGAATTTTTTACGTAAAACCAAAGAAACATTTTCTGCCGGACATGGGGCAGTGGTGGCTGAGAGCAGAGAATGGGAAGATGCTTACCGCCAGCGCTGGCAGCATGACAAAATTGTACGTTCAACTCACGGGGTAAATTGTACCGGTTCTTGTAGTTGGCGCGTTTTTGTTAAAAACGGTTTGATTACATGGGAAATGCAACAGACAGATTACCCGCGTACTCGTGCCGATTTACCCAATCATGAACCGCGGGGTTGTCCGCGTGGTGCATCATATAGCTGGTATGTTTACTCTGCTCAGCGGGTGAAATACCCAATGATTCGCTCTTCTCTACTGCGTATGTGGCGTGAAAAACGCCAGACTCTGAATGCAATTGAGGCGTGGCAGAGTATTACTCAGAATCCGGAATTGGCGAAAAAATATAAATCTGAGCGTGGTCAGGGTGGTTTTGTCCGTCTGGACTGGAAAGAAGCTTATGAAATTATTGCTGCTGCCAATGCATTCACAATTAAAGAATTTGGCCCGGATCGTGTAATTGGCTTTTCTCCGATTCCGGCAATGTCGATGGTGAGCTATGCTGCCGGTTCGCGTTATCTGAGTCTGATTGGCGGTGTACCGCTGTCATTTTACGACTGGTATTGCGATTTACCACCTTCCAGCCCGCAAACATGGGGTGAACAAACCGATGTTGCAGAATCTGCCGACTGGTATAACGCCAACTATCTGATGGTATGGGGCTCTAATGTACCCATGACACGTACTCCGGATGCGCATTTCTATACTGAAGTGCGTTATAAAGGTACAAAAACAGTAGCAGTTTCATCTGATTATGGTGAAATGGTGAAATTCAGTGATATCTGGATGGCACCAAAACAGGGGACAGATGCTGCACTGGCAATGGCAATGGGACATGTGATTCTGAAAGAATTTCATCTGCAGAATCCATCAGAATATTTTATCGATTATTGTCGTCGTCTGACAGATATGCCTAATCTGGTGGTGATTAATCAGGAAAACGGTAAACTGCTGCCGGGCTACTTCCTGCGTGCAAGCCAGATAGCAGGCGGGCTGGATGAAAGCAATCATCCTGAATGGAAAACACTGGTTATCGACGAAAATACCGGTGATATTGTTGCACCGAAAGGATCGATAGGCTTCCGCTGGGGTGAGCAGGGTAAATGGAATCTGCTGGCACAAAAATCTGACAGTACAGAAATCAAAGCGCTGATATCACTTAAAGATAATCATGATGCCATCATGGGTGTGTCTTTTGATTACTTCGGCGGGGATGATGCAGCAGAAGTAATTGTTAAAAATATTCCGGTTAAGCAGATAATTAATGCAGATGGCGAAAAAATACTGGTAACAACAGTATTTGATTTGATGTGTGCTAATTATGGTATTGACCGTGGTTTTGGTGGTGATGGCGTTACCGATGATTATATGGCTGATGTGCCTTATACACCATTGTGGCAGCAGAAACATACCGGCGTGAAGCCAGAGCTGGTGATTCAGGTGGCACGCGAATTTGCCCAAAACGCACATGAAACACATGGTCGCAGTATGGTAATTGTGGGTGCCGGTCTGAATCACTGGTATCACATGGACATGGCGTATCGTGGCATTATCAATATGCTGATGATGTGTGGCTGTATTGGTCAGAGTGGCGGCGGCTGGTGTCATTATGTCGGTCAGGAAAAATTACGCCCGCAAACCGGCTGGGCACCTCTGGCTTTTGCTGCTGACTGGAACCGGCCTTCACGCCAGATGAATGGTACTTCTTTCTTCTATGCACACACCAGCCAGTGGCGGCATGAAAAACTCAAGATGTCGGAAGTCATTGCGCCTACTCATGCCGGTCAGATGGCTAATATGAGTCAGCTGGATTTCAACGTTAAAGCTGAACGAATGGGCTGGCTACCTTCTGCTCCGCAGCTAGGACGTAATCCGCTTGATGTGACCCGTGATGCAGAAGCACAAGGTAAAGATCCGATTGCATTTGCTGTTGAGCAGATGAAATCAGGTGCACTGGATATGGCTTGTACTGATCCGGATAATCCGCAGAATTTCCCGCGTAATCTGTTTGTCTGGCGTTCCAATATTCTTGGTTCATCCGGTAAGGGGCATGAGTATTTTCTCAAGTATCTGCTTGGCACACAAAATGCACTGATGAGTGATGAAACTGATGCTATTAAGCCGATTGATGTACAAGTGCGTCCGGCAGCAGAGGGTAAGCTCGATTTACTTACCGTACTGGATTTTCGTATGTCCACTACCTGTCTGTATGCAGATATTGTGCTGCCTACAGCCACCTGGTATGAAAAAGATGATCTGAACACTTCGGATATGCATCCGTTTATCCATCCGCTTAGTGAGGCAGTAAAACCACTTTGGGAAAGTAAAACTGACTGGGATATTTATCGCGGTCTGGCGAAAGCATTTTCCGAAACTGCCAAAGATTATCTGGGTGTACGTAAGGATCTGGTATTAACACCATTGATGCACGACAGTCCAGAAGAGCTGGCTCAGCCGTTTGACCCGAAAGACTGGAAACTGGGTGAATGTGAACCGGTACCGGGCAAAACCATGCCGAAAATGACCGTGGTTGAACGTGATTATGGTGCTATTTATGACAAATTCACTTCTGTAGGACCGTTGCTGGAAAAAATCGGTAATGGTGGTAAAGGTATTAGCTGGCAGACTGGTGCAGAAGTAGATTTACTGCGCAAACTTAATAACACCCAATCCGAAGGTGTGGCCACAGGTCAGCCGAAACTGCACACAGCTATTGATGCTGCGGAAATGATTCTAACACTGGCTCCGGAGACCAATGGCCATGTGGCAGTTAAGGCATGGGAAGCTTTATCAAAAAATACAGGTATCGACCATACTCATCTGGCCATTGCCCGTGAAGATGATGCTATTCGTTTCCGCGATGTGCAGGCACAACCGCGTAAGATTATTTCATCACCCACTTGGTCTGGTCTGGAAAGTGAAAAAGTCAGCTATAACGCTGGTTATACCAATGTGCACGAACTGATTCCATGGCGCACCTTAACCGGCCGGCAGCAGTTTTATCAGGATCATCAATGGATGCGGCTGTTTGGTGAGGGACTGGTTTCCTATCGTCCGGCTGTAGACCTGAAAACCACGCTGAATGTAAAAGGCCATCAAAGCAATGGCAACCCTGAAATCGTACTGAATTTCATCACACCACATCAAAAATGGGGTATTCACAGTACTTATTCAGATAATTTACGAATGCTGACCTTATCACGCGGTGGTCCGCATGTGTGGGTTTCTGAAATTGATGCTAAGCGTGCCGGTCTCGAAGATAACGACTGGGTAGAAGTATTCAATGTGAATGGTACGCTGACCGCACGTGTAGTGGTTAGTCAGCGAGTACCAGAAACCATGATTCTGATGTATCACGCACAGGAAAAAATTGTCAATGTGCCCGGTTCAGAGCTGTCCGGCAAACGCGGAGGTATTCATAACTCAGTCACTAAAGTGGTTATGAAGCCAACACATATGATTGGTGGTTATGCTCAATTATCATGGGGCTTTAATTATTACGGTACGGTAGGTACCAACCGTGATGAGCTTGTCGTAGTACGCAAAATGAACAGAGTGGAATGGCTGGATCAACCGGCCAAAACACCGGTGACAGAATAAAAAGGACACAATCATGAAAATTCGTGCACAAATCGGAATGGTGTTAAATCTGGACAAGTGTATTGGCTGTCATACCTGTTCTGTTACCTGTAAAAATGTATGGACAAGTCGTGACGGGGTTGAATATGCCTGGTTTAATAATGTAGAAACGAAACCCGGTATCGGTTATCCGAAAAACTGGGAGGATCAGGAACAGTATAAAGGTGGATGGGTACGTGAAAATTCAGGCAAGCTGAAACTAAAGCAGGGTAATCGTCTCAAAGTACTGGCCAATATCTTTGCCAACCCTAATATGCCGGCGATTGACCAGTATTATGAACCGTTTACCTATGATTATGAGCATCTGCAAAATGCCCCGCTGATGCAAACACCGCCTACAGCACGGCCTGTTTCGGTATTAACCGGGCAGAAAATGGATAAAATTCATTGGGGACCGAACTGGGAAGATGATTTAGGCGGTGAATTTGCCAAGCGTTCTAAAGATAAACTTTTTGATGGCATTCAAAAAGATATCTACGCTGCTTTTGAAAATACATTTATGATGTATTTGCCGCGTCTGTGTGAGCATTGTCTGAATCCAGCCTGTGTGGCCAGTTGTCCGTCTGGTTCTATATACAAGCGTGAAGAAGATGGGATTGTCCTGATTGATCAAGATAAATGCCGTGGCTGGCGTATGTGTGTCTCTGGCTGCCCTTATAAAAAGATTTACTACAATTGGGTAGCAGGCAAAGCGGAAAAATGTATTTTCTGTTATCCGCGCATTGAAGGCGGTCAACCGACAATTTGTTCAGAAACCTGTGTTGGCAGAATACGCTATCTCGGTGTGCTTCTCTATGATGCAGACCGGATCAGTGAGAGTGCTGCGATAGAAAATCCTCAGGATTTATACGAACAGCAACTGGATATTTTTCTTGACCCGAATGATCCTGAAATTGCCAAAGAAGCACTGGCTCAGGGAATTCCGGCAGACTGGATACAGGCTGCTCAGAATTCACCGGTTTATAAAATGGCGGTTGAATGGAAAGTGGCATTTCCGTTGCATCCTGAATATCGTACTTTACCGATGGTTTGGTATATTCCGCCGTTATCACCAATTCAGTCTGCGGTTGAATCCGGTGTTATTGGTCAGAATGGCCTGATTCCGGAAATAAAAGATATGCGAATTCCGATTGAGTATCTGGCCAATCTGCTGACTGCCGGTAAAACCGAACCAATTATTAATGCGCTGCAAACCATGATTGATATGCGTAAATACATGCGCAGCAAAAATATTTATTCTGAAGAGCAGGCATTACAGGAATTGTCCGGTCATCGTTTGAGTGCTGCGCAAATTGAAGAAATGTATCAAGTAATGGCAATTGCCAATTATGAAGACAGATTTGTCATTCCAAGTGCACATAAAGAACTGGTCAGCAATACTTTTGAGGAAAAAGCCAGTTGCGGATTTTCTTTTGGTGATGGCTGCCATAACGGCCACAGCAAAGAAAGTCTGTTTGGTACACGTAAAGCTTCACCGATTATTTTTCATGGACTGCGTAAGAAAAATAATCGTCAGTCGGCCTCATAGGACAGACAAATGTATAAAATTTTATCCATTTTACTAAGCTATCCAAGGCAGGAATGGTTAGACCATACGGATGAATTGCATTCAATTCTGGCCGATCAGTTATCTGCTAATCAGATTTCGGTATTACAGCCATTTTTTGAACATTTACGCACGCATGATGAAATCGATCTTCAAGAAGTATATGTAGCTACTTTTGATCGCAGTCGCAAACATGCTTTACACATGTTTGAACATCTGCATGGAGAAGATCGCATCCGTGGTCAGGCGATGGTTGACTTACTGGCAGAGTATCAGAAACACGGCTTTGAACCGGCTGATAATGAATTGCCGGATTATCTGCCTTTATTTTTAGAATTTTTGTCTCATGTTGCCGAAGATAAAGCCAAAAATTTACTTGCTGATGCAGTACATGTGATTGGCTATATAGCTGACAACCTGCATCAGAGTAAATCAGTGTATGCACCGGTTATGGATGCAGTTGTCGCTTTATCTCCAGTTAAACCGCAGCCATTGCAGGCTGCACCAGTACGCAATATGGACGAAGCTCTGGAAAAATTCGGACCAACAGCAGAAGGACTAGAACCGTTATTAAATCAGCCGTCTGTGCAGGAAGTGCAATTTTTCCGCAATAAAAAATTCAATTAGCCGGGAGACAGCATGTATTACCTTAATCAATTTATTTTCGGCATTTTTCCTTATATTGCCGCCAGTATTTTTTTTCTGGGCAGTTTGATTCGTTTTGATACTAATCAGTATTCATGGAAATCTGAATCAAGCCAGCTGCTTTATCCGCGTCTGCTGCGAGTTGGCAATATTCTGTTTCATATTGGTGTTCTCGGACTGTTTTTCGGACATCTGGTCGGTTTGCTTACGCCTGTAGTAGTTTGGGATACACTTGGTGTTACTCATGAAGCCAAGCAACTGACAGCGATGATTGCTGGCGGAATAATGGGTACCCTTGCTTTAATCGGATTACTGATGCTTATTTACCGGCGTTTCAGCTGTGCACGTTTGCTGGCCAACAGTAGCTGGCGCGACAAACTGGTATTAATCTGGTTGCTGATTACGCTTTGTCTGGGGCTGGGTACTATCCATGTTTCTGCTCATCATCTGGACGGAGCAGAAATGATTAGCCTGATGCAGTGGGCTCAGCATATTGTGACATTCAGAGGCGGTGCAGCGGATATTATTGCGCATGTCAGCCCGATTTTTAAATTACACCTCTTTATGGGTATGAGTGTATTTGTAATCTTTCCATTTACCCGTTTGGTGCATATCTGGAGCGGATTTGGTACTTTAGTCTATCTGAAGCGTAAAGCACAGCTGGTCAGAAGCAGACGTTATTAAATAGTTTCTAAAAAACAAAAGGCAGTACTGGTATTCAGTACTGCCTTAGTTATTATAAATTAAACTAAATAGAATTGAATTAATCTAATTAATTGTTCTGTCGAAAAATAGATAAACAAAACAAAATTTGATGCAATGAAAAACACAATAAAAAAAACAATAAATGAGTGTACTTGAATACTAAAGAGGAAAAAAACTCTTGAAATGCGAGATTTTCTCTCTTCAGATTTTCTGCAGGGTAATGCGCTATGTCTTTTTTCTTTTAGTAAAAAAAGCCCTCATAAGAGACAATTCTTTGAGGGCTGAAGGATGTTAAAGGGGATTTAACAACAAAGGTTATATTACATGAATAAATGTTAATTTTCTATACATTGTTGTTTAATCTGGCTGCTGCTTAATAGTATTTACTGAAAATCTAAAAAGATGAGATGGATATCTCAGCTTTTTAAAGACAAATAATGGGATTTTAATGAAATTTTTAGGCAAATAAATAATTTGAATCACTATATTTCGTTTGTGACTATTGCTAACATGATGGAACTAAAAGTACAGCAAGCATACATGGCAGTAACTTAAGTCAAATTCAAAATAATAAAAATTTAATATTCCGCCTTTGTAATGTGCAATGGCTTAATATCTGAATCTTTATAGTTTCAGAATTTTGCCGAGATACCAATAAAAAATATGTTCCCGAAATCTCAGTAATAGCTTTATAAATAAAATGAAAAAAATCATGTTTTATGAGTACTATTAATCAGTTTATTTTACAATATTAAATTTAAAACTAATCTTTTTGTATTAATATTCTGATTTCAAGGGATTCAATTTTATAAATTTTATAATAGGTAAAAAAATAACTATTTTACAAATAGAAAACAACAGCAAATTATAAGTCAGTTTTCATAGTACTCAATTTTTTAAAACAAAAAAATACATTAATAAAAATCATTTCTGAAGGTCTTGATTTTATCAAAATAATAGGAGATAATACATCCATATTTACAAATTACAGTTACACCAAATGCTAACTAAACAATTTGTACTAAAAATTTACACTATTATTCTCTATATTTAGCTTCGAATTTTTTAAAATCTGACGATGTTCTTTAAATATATATTTTAAATATATATTTTAAATTTTTCGACCACTACACCGCATATAGTAATGTGGTCAGACATCTCAATAATCGGATAACGGTTATTGAGAGGTTTGAGATAATGATAGCTACCCTCACTGATATACTGCTTAAACATAGCCTTATTGTTATTTTCGCATACAACAACGAAGCAGCCGTCTTTTATCGGTCTTTCTGGATCTACAATGATTTTATCACCTGCTGTGAATTCAGGTTCCATGCTGTCGCCTTTAATTTCAAGCGCAAATGCCTGATTACTGTGTTTACGTAATGTTGGTACCCATGTGTGATTAGTCTCTACCAATGTATTTTTATCTAATTGTTTAGTGGCGTCTATCCATGATAGTAAAGGGACTTTGTAACTATTAAACAAAACTTCATTTGTTTCGAATGATCCAATACCAAAATGTTCTGGTCTCACTACATCGGCAAAATAAGAAACCAACTTATCGATATGTGTCTTATCAATACGACCAGTCTGAATCCAACTGGTTACAGATGGTGGTTTTATCCCGAAAGCTCGAGCTACATCAGCTTTGCGTACACCTTTAAGTTCGATTGCAGATTTGATTGCTTCACCTAATTGTTTACCCGTATACATAATCATCCTTATTTTTTGCCTAATCTTATTTAGTAGGTGTATAGTTAGGCAATGATTTGCAATTTATTAGCTATTGACTTAATTTTATCGAAGAATTAATAGAGATTTTTCTAAATTATAGATTTTATATTAGGTATAAACAAATATATTTATTAAATTGTAAAATATTATCTATAACCAATTTTAATTTTATGAGAGTGCCTACAATATGAAAAGGGAACTGTATGATTTTACTCTAAATTTCAAACTAACACTTAATCAGATTATATGTTTAAAAATGATAAATATAAATTGAATAATAAATTGAATCAGTGAAATAACTTGTTATATTTTACATTTATTTAAAATGATTTCAGTACTTTACTTATATAAGGTATATCTATGACAAACTATAAAATTGAAGTTGACCTGGCTGAAAGTGTTTTACGGGCTTATGAATATTGTATGAAAGATACTATTAAAAAAGGGCATTGCAGAAGTATTGAATGGAAATACCAGGCACCGGCAGCTTCAAAAGGGGTTCAGCAAACTTTTTATCCTACCTATCAACCAGAAGTTTATGATATGGTGAAGACTTCTATGGGAAATCTGTTTTATAAGAATCGTGAAGCCTTTGCTCTATTATCAAGCAAATACTGCAAACTAAGTCCTTTATATAAGCGCCAGAATCAAAATACAGTTAAACGGAATCAGCGGAGACGTTACTCAAGTAAAGACTGGAATAAATCAATTGAACAAAGTTTGTGGCTTTTCTGGCAGGAAATGAAGATTCAAAACAATTTCGAAAAATATTTTCGTTATAATTCTTGACATATCCGATACAATATTTTATAATAACCTAAAAATTAGTTATAGGTATGCTTAACCTTGAACAGCTGATAAATAAAGTTCCCGAAAGGGAGCTTTTTTGCGTTTTGAGAAAGTGATTACAGGTTGAATAGACTCATTTTAAAAATAAATTTTATTTATTTAATTAATTTTGAGGAGAGTTCATATCTTAATTATGGAAGTTTTCATTAAAGTATTATGAAAAAATATTGAATGGCACGGAACATCTCTTTCATCCTATATAGTTTATATCATTGTATAAATTGTTAGTGCTACCAATACTTTAAATTAATTGTTATTCAAACTAGATTTACCTTGCCAAATACAGATTTAAGATTAAAATGTTAATTTTAGAAATTTTATATGTGAATATTGAAATAAAATTGTAAGTATACTTGTTCAAATATATCTGGTTTTATGATTTTCTGTATCAGAAAACTTAAATAATAATACATAAGAATTTTGTATTGAAATATATTCTCTCAATAAATGAAAAAATAGTAATATTATTTACATTAATATTTTGTTTATAAATGTTAATTATATTATAATGAGCCGGAGACTATATTCAGATACTCGGCTGATATTTCATAAATTGAATAAAATTATTACTGAATGTTTTGATTACAATGTTATATAACCTGCTCTATAAATGATTTGACCGATTAGTTCTATTTCACTTAATGCGACAATTTCTTCAGGATATTCGTAATTATTATAGCTTTTCAGACGTATTTGTTGATTTGGCAAGTTTTGCAGTATCTTAATTCTGAATAAGTTACCTTGATTAAAGGCATAAATTTTGCCATCTACTGGTTGTTTCTGAGAAATATCAATAATGAATTTATCACCGTCATTGAGCAGATTTTGCATAGAGCTTCCGCTCATTGTTGCATAAAATAAATTTTCTATCTGAAAATTATGGTTATTTAAATCTTCTTTTAGTATGGATATGTGGGTCGTTTCAATATTTGTATGCTGATTAGGTAATGGAGGGATACTCAAAAAGACTCCATTATTGTAATGATTTCGGGGTAAATTTTCAGTATGCTGAAAATTTAATATGTTCATAATTTTATTAACTGTGTCTAATCTTGGTACGATTTTGCCCAATTCATATCTGGATATCAGTGATGGTGTGATACTGGTTTTCTGAGCTAATTCTTTTTGAGAAAGCCCTGCTGCAAGTCTGGCATTTTTAAGTTGTTTTGCAAATTTCATAATAGGAACATAATATATTAATAGATAAAAATTAATTTATAGATGATAAAAAATAGTCATTAAAGGTCATAAAGTGCTTGTAATTATCTTTCAGAGATTTTAATATAGCCATAAGTGGTTATATTTAATAATCATTTAAAGGGGTATATTACCTTAAATTATATAGAAACGGCACTATTACTAGATTTTAAATTTAAAGTATATGAAAACAAATATTTTTTAATTATCAAATAATTTATATAACGTAAAGGTTAAAATTTTTAAATATATTTAAATATTAGTATCTGAAAAGAAAATACCTCAAAGGTGGCAGCCTTTGAGGTATTAAGTGAACAAAAATCCCCAAGGTAAATTAAGGAGTTTTGAAGTGAATAATAGTATCACATTTGTTGCTTTTTATGGGAGTAGTCTGGCTACCATTAAAGTTAAGAATACAATTTATGTATGCATGAAATCAGTAGTTAATGGAATTGGTTTAGATTGGTCTACACAACATCGTAAATTAAGAGGATGTTATCAAAAATATGGTTGTGGTTTTTTATCTATTCCTGTAAAAAACGGAACCAAAAAAATTCTGGTTATTCCATTAAAGAAATTGACTAACTGGTTGCAAAGTATTAATCCCAAAAAAGTTAAAAGCAATCTCAGAGAACTGGTTCTTACTTATCAAAGTGAGTGTACTGAAGCTATTCAGAAACACTGGCGTAAACCTCAGGCTGCAAAAAGATCCGGCAGTGTTGTAGATAAGAAAGAAAATGGCTGTACCGGGCTATTACCTAATCAGATTAGCATTATTAAGGCTTTACATAAACAACTAGTACTGGCTGTATCTAAAGACAAACAAGCTGAGCTGGCAATGTCATTATGGCAGGCTGTGAAAGCACGGTATGGAGTTAGCTATGAAAAAGTGCCTTCATCTAAGTTTGTAGATGTTATTTGTCTGTTAAGTCGTGTTGCCGTAAAAAAAGCCAGTATCAGTAGTACCGAATTAGCTAAAAATAATAACGATGAAATTACTGTTCCATCGTCAATATTAGCTAGTTTATATGAATCATTTGCTTGTTCGCAAAAAATGCGTCTGATGTATGAGCACTTGTTTCCGGTATTTCGTATTATGGGCAGTAAATATGAATGTGATATTCATGAATTTGCTTATGAAATGGACAAAGTATTCAATAAATGTCATAAAGCTTTTTTGCCTTTATTTGAAAAAATGCCTGAATCTGCAGCTAAAGATTTTGCCCGGGATTGTTTAGCTAAATTAATGTAACAATCTGACTGTATATATTTTTTGAGTTATAGCCATATCCTGAAATTTAATTTATAAAAAAATTCCGGATATGGCTGATACATCTGAATAAAAATGAATATTAAGAAAAATAATAATTATTTTTAATTTAAAAAATAATAAATAAATCAGAATAATATAAAATTAAATTTATGTATATTTAGAAAGGGGAAATAAAGATTGACTCAATAAATTGGAAAATATTATGAAATATAAAATAATTAATAAACTGGTTTTAACCAGCTTTCATTTTTAAAGGATATGATAGTTGATTTATGAGAAATGTTGAATTGATACTTCAGTTACTTTATTCTCTGCTTGATTTAAGATTTTTACCGGATAAATTACAAAAATGGTTATTTGATACAGGTACGCGTGTAATTACTGTTACCAGTGCTCTGATTATGATAGGTTTTGCCGGAATATTCATTTTAGGCGGGAGTGAGGTGTTTAATCTGAAGCTTTATAAAGGTTTTTTATTACTACAACCTTTCACTTTGGAAGTATTGCTGCTTAGTGTGGCATTACTTCAGCTAATTATAACAATATTTAAATCTAATCGATGCCATGTTTTATCTGGATATTTATTAATTATATCTGCTTTAATCTGGGCTGTGATATCAGCTACATTTTTAGCATCTTATCCGCCGTTAACGACCGGTATGACCACCTATCCGGTTTTAGCAGTGGTATGTGCACTGGCAGGTCGTAATTTGATTAACTATACAAAACGGATTGAAGATTCAAAACATAAAGGACAATAAAATATGGATTTAGTGAAAGATGCTTTTTCGATCTGTATTTTATTTGCGCTGACAGGCGGGCTGGCTGGTTCTTTACTGGTTACCGATTACAAACGCTATGGCTGGTTTATGACAATTTTATTTGTCTTGCTGGGAATGATCTTTGCTGCGGCAATAACTGATTATTTTTTCCCGCAGAAACATCCATGGCTTTTTGCCGGAGTTGGTGTATTTGCAGGTATGTCTACTACAGCATTTCTTGATGCATTTAAAGCTGCAGCACCAAAACTGGCACAGCGCATAATTGATATTGTTAGCAAAAAAGCTGAAAAATTTGTTGGTAGTGATGAATCAACAAAAAAATAAAAATAAATTTAATATCACAAGCAGCCTTTGGGCTGCTTTTTTTGGAATAATAAAATGTATAAATTGAGTAATCGATCATTACAGCGTTTGTATGGAGTAGATCCCGATTTAGTCAGGGTAGTAAAACGGGCGATTGAATTGACCAGTCAGGATTTTATGATAACTGAAGGTCGAAGAACTCGTGAACAATGCTGTATCAATTACGGTAAGGGTCGTACAATTCAGCAGTGCAGTCAGAAAGGAGTACCGGCGAAATACGCACAGCCAAATTTGAGTAAAGTAACTTGGCTGAATGATCCGTTTGCAAGCAAACATTGTACTGGAAAGGCAATTGATCTGGTTCCTTACCCGGTTGACTGGAATGATTTGAAAAAATTCCACACAATTGCGGTTGCCATGAAGCAGGCTGCTTTTGAGCTGAGGGTAAAAATTAAGTGGGGCGGAGACTGGAGTAGCAGTAAGGATTACCCTCATTTTGAAATTTAATAATCAAAGACTACTATATAAAGATAAAAAATATCATTTTTATCGCTACAATTTATCTGAATAATTTATAATTTCTTAATAAATAGCTAATTATAAATGTTGATTATAGTAGTCTCTTATAAAATTATAAATGTGTAATAACCTAGTAATGGTTAGCTTATTTGGAGACTGATTTTATAGATATTTATCATAGCTTACCTAAAATTAGAATTTTGTTTTTTCAGAGACATAAATATGATTTGTTTATGAGTTATTATTAATAGATGTTTAAAATATCAATTAATTAAATTATAAATAAAATCTTATAGTTAAAATTTAATTGTTGATTATTGTATAAAAGGTGATTATAATAATAAGTAATTGATAGGTATGCTTCACCTTAAACAGCTGATGATAATAAAAGTTCCCTCTTGGGAGCTTTTTGCGTTTTCAGCAAAGAGAATACTTAAAAAACTGTTTAAATCAGCATTATTATGCTTTTATAAATTAAAAATATAGTGAAATATTGAATTTAATTGGTGGTGGAGGCGGGGGGAATCGAACCCCCGTCCGAAAGTCCTCTACAGAGCGATCTACATACTTAGTCTTGCCAACTTCGAATCTTATTCACAAACCGCCGACAGACAGGCTGTTTGTAAACCAGTTGCCATAAATCTTATTTAATGTCAGGCAACACGACATTAAACCAGCCAATGTGAATGTCGTTGCGGTGAGTTGCCTCACACGGCCCATTGGCGAACCGCTGCAACGTTTAGCCTTAAGCGGCTAAAGCGTAAGTTTCGTCGTTTGCGACTATATAAATTCAGTGTTTAACGGGAATCTGAGACCCCGGTATGCACGCATCTGCTTTGCAACCCCCGTCGAAACCAAGGTCGCCCCCAGATGGTTTTGTTATTATACTTTTTTTTGGTGATTTTGCATAGTTATCTATACTATCGGCTCTTTTCCCAGGAAAATAATCTTCACTTCCAAAAAAAATGATAAATTATATTGATAATTTTTATTATTTAATAAAACAACAATCTAAGAAACGTTTATTCTGTGTTATTTTTATAAGTTTAAGATTTAATATTTAAATATTATAAAGATAACAATTTATTGCAATAAAATTAAGTCTCTAATAAAATAGTTGAAATACTATGTAAATTAATAAAAATTAAGAAAATATAATTAAAGGATTATATATGCTTTATGTTGCGGATCTGAAAAAAGTTGAGAAGATTGTTTTGAAAATGATAAATTAAAAAAATCCTAAGCTTAAGAAGCTTGGTATTTGGGTTGGAGAATCACGTGAATGTGTTGCTGTAGTGAAATATTTTACAAGAGCAGGGCAGACTACTAACTGGAAAAAAGGCGCCAGAGTTAAAGAAAACATTAGTATTAAATCTGGTACTGCTATAGCAACATTTAATAGTAACGGTAAATATTATGGTTATGCTGCAATTTACGTTAGTCAAACAGCTATTGCTATTACCGTTTACGATCAATGGAATGATACACCTTTACACACTCGCCAGATCAAATTTAAGGGACATGGCTATGTTTCTAATGACGGGGATCAATTTTATGTTATTGAATAAACAAAAAAATGCGATATTATTTTCAATCTATTTTCTTGGTCTAATTTCGTTTAATTGCTATGCCCAGACTCCTGTTGTGAGTTGTCCGTCATCTTTTTCTGACGCACATGGTGTTCATAAGCTTGATGATGTTTATGCATATGATGGTCCAGTATGTATGAAGGTATCATTAGTACCTGAGTATAAAAAAAACAAACAAGTATGGGATTTAGATGCATTAAGGGATCCTTCGTTAGTTTGTACGTATGAAAATACTGAACATTACGTTGTTATTAATGCGAAGGGGGCAGCTTATTGTGAAAAAACAAATGCACCAGTAGAAGTAAAATGTATGCCTAGATAATTTTTATAAATCATCAAAGAAGTCTTTAAGATTTACTTATGATTAGCATGAATTTTATACTATTGAATACTCGAAAATTGCCTCAGTATTTTTTGGCTTTATTTTTTAATATTGTATCAATTTATTGTCTAGCCCAGACTCCTGTTGTGAGTTGCCCGTCAACATTTTCTGACGGGCATGGTGTTCATAAGCTTGATGATGTTTATGCATATGATGGTCCAGTATGTATGGATGTATCATTAGTATCTGAGTATAAAAAAAATAAAGAAGTATGGGATTTAGATACATTAAGGGAACCTTCATTAGTTTGTACGTATGAGAATACCCGTCATTACGTTGTTATTAATGCGAAGGAAGCAGCTTATTGTGAAAAAACAAATGCACCAGTAGTAGAAGTAAAATGTATGCCTAAATAATTTTTATAAATCATCAAAGAAGTCTTAAAGATTTACTTATGATTAGCATGAATTTTATACTATTGAATATTCGAAAATTGCCTCAGTATTTATTGGCTTTATTTTTTAATATTGTATCAATTAATTGTCTGGCCCAGACTTCTGTTGTGAGTTGTCCGGCGACATTTTCTGACGGGCATAATGTTTACCGGTTTAAGAATGCCAGGGTATTCGATGGACCAGTTGAATTAAATGCTGAGCTAAAGCCAGAATTTAAAAAAGATAAACAATATTGGAAAGTGTTTGGAACGAAGTATGACCCTTTTTTAATCTGCACATACGCCAAAGCTAATCATTATATTGTTTTTGATGTAAAGGGCGCGAGCTTTTGCGAAGTTACCAATAAACCTTTACAGGCAAGATGTATGCCTTAATCATTTAATATAATCCTGATTAGTTTACCGGATAGAAATAACTTAGCTGCATCTTTTTTGATTTGGAATATAACCAATCATGGCAGATTATTTAAACCAAAAAGGAGTATCGATTCTATGAATAATGAAATAGTAGATTATGAAAGTGGTGCGATTTTGAGTTTGAAAAATTAATGTTTGTACTCAAAATGAAAGATATTAATTTATATGTTATCAAATAGTAAAGAAATATTGGCATTATTTATTAGTCTGTTACTTGGCGTAGTATCAATTAATTGCTATGCTCAGACTCCTATTGTGAGTTGTCCACCAACATTTTCTGACGGACATGGTATTCATAAACTTACTGAAGTCATGGTATATGATGGTCCAGTATGTATGAAAGCATCATTAGTACCTGAGTATAAAAAAAACAAAGAAGTATGGGTTCTGGATACATTAATGGATCCATCAGTAGTTTGTGCGTATGAGAAAATCCCTCATTACATTGTTCTTAATGCGAAGGGGGCAGCTTACTGTGAAAGAACAACGGCACCAGTACAGGTAAAATGTATGCCATAGCACATTTAGTGCAAACAGTTAACTCATATCGTAAGTTATTTGCCAGCTTTTTATGAATTTACGGTACTGGCAATCTGATAATGCCAATTGATAGGATGAGTCTGGCTTATAAGAAAATAAAAAATCTATGATTTGTTTATTATTTCAGCTACGGTAAAGCTAGCAGTAATTACTGTATACATCAGCTAATTTTTCTTTATTTTGATTGATATACAATTTAATGAATAGTTATTGATTTCCGATTATTAATCCATTTTGAAAATATGAGCTGTTACAGAAATAAGGATTATTAAGAAGAAACTGGTTGCGATAGAAGTAATAAATTATCAGTAATAAGGTCATTGTTTTATAATTTGCATTATTTTGCCTGCAATGAGTGCTGTTATGTATGATGTCAATACTAATGATGTACGTCATTTTTTTGCGGATGTATGGCGTAAACGTCAGCAGCCGCAGTTGCTGGATGCACTGCAACAAAAAGCGTTAAGAATTATTGCTGCACACTCTGAATATGCACCTTATCTGGAAAATATCGAGCAGTATTTAACCCGGGTATGGCGTCCTGAAGAAGGTGAAACTAATCCATTTCTGCATTTATCTTTACATTTGTCTGTACAGGAGCAGGTAGCGATAGATCAGCCTTTCGGGATTGCTACTATTCATCAGCGTTTGTGTCAGCAATATGCAGGCGACTGGGTGAAAGCGGAACACGATATGATAGAAGTTCTGGCTGAAACTTTATGGCAGGCGCAACGTTATGGTCAGGGGCTGGATGTTAATGATTATATGACAGGTTTACGCAGTCTGGTCGGATTGGGGCAGGAAGATGAGGCTCGTTTAAACCCTCATGAAGTAGGAAAAATTTCTGATATACAAGCATGAATTGCTCAGGCTTTGATTATGGTTTATTGTTTTGTACATTTATATCTGTCACTCATGTTGTTGCAATGGGATTGATACGGGTATTTATTTTCAATAATCTTAAATCAGGGGATGAATATGTCTTTCTGGGCAAGTAATGCAAATGCTTTGCTGCTATTATTGTTTGTGGCTTTGGGTATTATCGGGCATAACCCTTCTGTAACCATTTCTGCACTGGTTATTTTGCTGGTGCAGCAAACGCCTTTGCTTAAATATGCACCTGTACTGGAAAAATACGGTGTGCAACTGGGTATTATGTTACTTATGATAGGGGTACTGGCTCCTTTAATTACTGGTAAGGTTCAGCCTGCACAAATTGCAGCTCTGGTAACCAGTTGGAAAACCATGGCTGCAGTAGTGGTAGGTATAGTGGTGGCATGGTTGGGCGGACGCGGTGTTCATCTGATGCAGGTTAATCCGACCATTGTCACTGGTTTAATGATTGGCACCATTATTGGTGTGGCTTTTTTGCGCGGAGTACCGGTCGGACCTCTGATTGCAGCAGGATTGTTATCACTGATTTTATAGTAGCTGGATTGCGAAGTTCTTGCCAGAAAGATACGCTCTCGTTATAATGCGCGCAATTCCATTCTCACGGAGAGGTGGATGAGTGGTTGAAGTCGCACGCCTGGAAAGCGTGTATACGTGAATAGCGTATCGAGGGTTCGAATCCCTTCCTCTCCGCCAAATTATGATTAAAAGCTGCGAATGCAGCTTTTTTTATAGCTGTTATTTAAAATGCTTTTGTCATTTTAATGTTTATACTTTTTTGTATATTCATATTCTGAATGTCATCTTTGTTAAAGATGACAATTTGATTTTGTAAATATTTTATTGATTTTTTGCTGGCAGGTTTAAGCTGTAAACTGTTTAGTCGCAATATTTATTTCCCTCACAATTTTGATTGTGAGGTTTTTTTGTGCCTGCCGGAATGTATGGAGAGTACTGGATGAATTTAACCCGTTCTGTTTTAAATGATGTGCAGACACATCTTCAGCAAGCATTGCCGAAATATTCAGTACAACTGATGCCTAATAGTTTAAAGAATTATCAGTTTGTTCATTCGCTGGGTACGGTCTTAATCGGTTATCAGCGCAGTAAATTTAAAAAGCCGCGCAGTACGGATCTGATTGTACAGGAGAGGCATTTGCAATTGCGTTTTACTGTTTTTGCACGTGCTATGGATGGTGAAAACGGTGTTCTGGATTTACTCGATTCTTTACGTCTGGCATTAGTGGGATTCCAGCCTGAACATTGCCAGCAAATCCGATTGTTGAGTGAGCGCTTTCTAGGTGAGGCCGACGGAGTCTGGCAATACCAGTTACGCGCTCGCACCGAGACACTTCAGGTGGAGCAGCGTCCGGTGATTAATCAGCAAAATTTGGTCAAGTCTATACCAACTCGTGGTGAGATTAAGGCCAGAGCTATTTCACATTCTGTAATTTCGAAGGAGTAAAAATCATCATGGCAGCAGCCTATTTGCATGGTGTTGAAACAATTCGTATTGATGGTGGCAGCAGCCCTGTCTATACCGTAGACGGGGCAATTACTGCAATTGTCGGTACCGGTATGTCTGGTCCGGTTAATGAGTTAACTGTATGTCAGACTGTTAAAGATTTCAGTCAGTTCGGTTTGCTGACTGGTGCAGGTTTCACTTTACCTGATGCGGCCAATATCTGGACTCGTTATCAGTCTGGTGTTGCCTATGTGGTGAATGTGCTGGATCCAGATAAACATAAAACGGTCGTTGATTCTGAGTTACTGGTTATTGACGGTGATACGCTGACTGCGAAAACAGCACATCCGGCTGTACAGGCAGGTTATACAGTTCTGGCTGGTAATCAGACATTATCAGAGGGTACTGACTATGCTTTGAATAATGAAACAGGTGAGCTGACTTTTGTTCAAATGCGTTCAGATGTCTCTATTAGTTATACTTATCTTGATCCAAGTAAAGTAACTTCAAAGGATATTATCGGCGGTTACGAGGCAGCTACCGGTAAACGCAAAGGGATGGAACTGCTTACGGAAGGTTTTACCCGGCTGGGAGCAGATGCAAAAATTATTATTGTGCCTCAGTTTGATGCGGAAGCGACAGTGGCGGCAGCTATGGTTACTCTGGCTGATAAGCTTGAAGCTATTGCCTATATTGCTGCGCCGAAAGGAACAACGCTTACTCAGGCTGTTCAGGGGCGCGGTTCGCTCGGTAATATTAATTTCCAGACGTCTTCGGATCGGGCGCAATTATTTTATCCCTATGTTACCGGTACCAGTGGTGAGCTGGAAAGTCTGGCTACTCATGCAGCGGGTTTACGGATGCGAACTGATGTTGAACAGGGTTATTGGTTCAGTATTTCCAATCGTGAACTGTCCGGTGTAACGGGTATGGAGGTTTCGCTGACTGCACGTATTGATGATCCGCAGGCAGAAACCAATCGTCTGAATGAAAAGGGTATTACGACGGTATTTAACAGTTATGGTACTGGTTTCCGCTTATGGGGTAACCGTCTGGCCTGTTTCCCGACAGTAACACATATTAAAAACTTTGAAACTGCACAGCGTACTGGTGATTTGATTAATGAATCAATTCGCCGTGCTCAGTTACAGTATATTGATTTGCCGATTGATGATGCGCTGATTGACAGCCTTCTGGGTACGGTGCGCACTTATCTGGGTACGCTGAAGAGTATTGTTGGTTTTAGTGTCAGCCTGGATTATGACTATGATCTGGCTGATGCTTTCAGTAAAGGGCAGGTACCAATTAAGTATGACTATACGCCTAAACTGCCTGCAGAACGTATCACTAATACCAGTGTGATGACCCGTACTTATCTGGCTAATTTGATTAGTAACCAGTCTGCCGCTTAGGAAACAGTTATGACAGAATTTAATGCAATTTATAATGCCAATGTTTATGTTAATGGTAATAGTCAGTTAGGCCGTGCCAGTCAGTTTAAATTACCGGATATTTCTGTTGGTCAGACAGAAACTAAAGGTCTGGGTCTAGTGGGCTCAGTAAAACTGCCTAGCGGGATTGAGGCACTGGAAGGGGAAATCACCTGGAATAGCTTCTATCCGGATGTGTTTACAAAAGTATATAACCCTTTCAAAGCTTGTCAGCTAATGGTTCGGGCTAATGTGCAGGCATTTAATGCTTCCGGACTTGCAGCTGAGGTTCCGATGGTTGTGACGGTAATGGCAACTTTCAGCAAAAATCCGTTGGGAACTTATAAACCGAAAGAAAAAGCTGAATTCGCCAGCACTTTTCAGGCTACAGAAATTCATCAGACAGTAGCTGGTCGTGAAGTGTTGTATTACAACGCATTTACCAATCAGTACCGGGTAAATGGTGTGGATATGCTGGCGCAGATGCGTGCAAATATTGGTATGTAATTTTTATTTGTATTGATGTATTTGAATGCTCACTCTGATTACCGGAGTGAGCTTTTTTATGGTTGAAGTATTTTTATATGCTGAATTGATTCAGTAATTATTGATTAGTCGAGGAATAAATATGGCACAAACTGAAGCGCAAAATCTGCAAGAACAATTGGGTACAGGCAAAGTAATTAAACTGGCGGAACCACTGCAAACACCAAGTGGTGCGATAACGGAGCTGACATTGCGCCGGGTACGGGTTAAAGATTTTAAACGTGCTGCAGAACAGTATCCTGATAATGCAGTATTACAGGAAGCTCAGTGTCTGGCTATGGCATCTGGTCTGCAAAGTGAAGATTTTGATGAGTTGTCATGGGAGGATTACACGCAGGTGCGTCAGTTTTGTCTGGGTACTCACTGATTGGGATAGTTTTTATCAGGCAGCTGCGGATTTAGTGTGGTGGTTTGGTTTTTCTCCGGCAGATATTGATGAAATGTCTCTGGAGGAAATTTTGCAATGGCAGCAACAGGCTAACCGGCAGATTAAAGCCAAATACAGCAAACTATAACTGGTTGCTGTCTGAAGTAACTGTGCTGTTAACTTGTTGTAAGCTTATAAGCGTGGTTATGAAGTGATAATAAGTTGACAGTCACAGTAATCGAAACAACAAATAATATAAATAAGTAGATTCCAATACAGTTAGGTAATTGGAGAAAAATATATTGGTGCCGTTATGGATAATGGATTCGTTTCTGATTTTGGTGAGGTGCACCGTTCTGTAAAGGCTTTTGGCTTTGCTATCAGTACAGCGACCCGGCATGTTGAGGAGATGGGAAAAGCTTTACAAGGTTTACATGGACAAATTCGCTCTATTGATAGTTTTTCAGCAGCGACGGCTAAAGCGGGTAATGCTCAGGATAAATTAACTCAGGCAATTGAAAGACAAAATAAGGTTCTGGAGCAGCGCACTAAAATCGGTAGTGAATTAAGCAAAACTAAGAGCACGCTGCAAGCTTTGATGAAACCAGCTGAAAAGTCTGTAAAAATTTATATGGAGCGCGAAACATCTGAAACCGGGCTGAAGCAGGCTATGATGCAAAATGATGGCAGATTAGGCGGATTTGATCAGATTAATGCCCGAACAGCACAGCTAAGCCTTGAGCAGCGGGGAAATAAAAATGATTTTACCAGTCTTGCCACTAATATGAAGATGGCTAATATGTCTGATGATTCGCTACTGCAGGGAGGTATGAAGTCAATAGCCAGTTTTAATGCATTATTCGGTAAAAAAATTGAGGATATTTCTGTTGCCAAAGGGCTGATGCAGACTTATAAGCTGAAAGATACTGAATTATCAGCCGGTCTGGACGCTGTACAGAAAATGGCTTATTCGACCGGAATGAGTTTGGAAGATATAGAAAAATTTCAAAGTGCAATGGCCTCTCCTTTGCAAAGGCTTCATCTGACCGGTTTACAGAACCAGCAAAAAATATATGCTTTAGAAGGTATGGCAATACAAGGCGGTATTAGTAAAGCTGTGGCCGCAGATGGGATGGAAGAATTTCTGAATAAGCTGGCGCAGGGACCTAAAGCTATGCATCTGGCTACGTCAGCTATGAATGCGGAAATGCGTCAGATGATGCAGAAATCCGGTGTAAAGTTTGATTTATTTAATAAAGACGGTTCACTTAAAGACATGCGTGTGGTTATTGGTGAGCTGGAAACGAATTTTAAAGCTGTTAAAACTAAGTATGGTGAACGCGCTGCACTGAATATGATGGATGCTGTGTTTGGCGGGAAGGGCGGACAAGTTGCTTCAGCCGCGGCTAAAGGTGG
Source organism: Snodgrassella sp. ESL0323 (assembly GCF_013346865.1). NCBI lineage: Bacteria > Pseudomonadati > Pseudomonadota > Betaproteobacteria > Neisseriales > Neisseriaceae > Snodgrassella > Snodgrassella sp. ESL0323. The sequence goes on from NZ_JAAEDT010000013.1 coordinate 32,643, forward strand.
TCATACCGGTTATCAGGCCATGCAAACTAAAATAAATCAGCAGCCTTCTCTTGATCAGCGAGCAGAACTGCAGACAAATACGCTGGCTGTCAGTATGGAAAATCTGCAAGATTCGGTTGCTGAAGTCGGGAATGCTTTTGGTGCTATTCTGGCACCGGAGATTAATACTTTCGCTCAGGTGGCTAAAGATGTGCTGCTTAATACTGTATTGCCTTTTATTCAGAAACATCCAACGCTGATTAAATCTGTAATGGCTTTTGGTATTGGAATGGCAGGCTTACGGATGGTATTACTGACTGTTCGTTATGCGATTACTATGGTTACCGGTCCGCTGGCTGTTCTGCGTACTATTTTTGCCCGTTTTCAGGTGGCACGTGAGCTTAAGCAAAGTGGTTCTGTATTTAAGCGTCTTCGAACTGCAATTTCCTCAGTAGGAAAATCTGCAGGTTCATTGCGTCAGAAACTGATGTCTTTTGGCAGTAAGCTGTCCGGCATTGGAAAAAAGTTTACTGTTTTTAGTAAAGGTCGTGCTGCATTAGGTTTATTGAAAAAAGCATTTGGTGCAATTGGTCGTGCAGCAATGGCTCCCATCAAAAAAATTGTGCAGTCTTTTGGTCTGATTTCTAAGGCGGTGAAACCTCTGTTTTCGGTTTTTTCGAATTTGGGGAAGGGGTTTAGTGTTTTAGGTAAAGGCAGGTTTGTACTTAATTTGCTGCGTCAGGGAATTATGGCAGTAGGCCGGGCTTTCTTGATGTCACCGATAGGCTGGGTTGCGCTGGCCATTGGTATGGCCGCCTTATTGATTTATAAATATTGGCAGCCAATCAAGAAATTCTTTATTGGTTTATGGGATACGGTTAAGACCAAATTTGAAGCCGGTATGAATTTTTTCAGAGAATTACCTGCTAAATTCAGTGAATTCGGGCGCAATATTATTGATAGTCTGGTCCGAAGCTTTACTGAAGGTATCAGTAAAGCTGTTAATGCTGTAGGTGAGTTTGCCAGTAAAATTATTAATAAGGCTAAATCAGTATTGGGTATTAACTCCCCCAGCCGGGTATTTAAAAGTATCGGCAGCTCGCTAATGGAGGGAATGCATCTGGGAGTTGATCTCGGGGCGGATAAACCTGTTTCGGCGATAGGTCAGGTAGCTGAGCGTTTACAGCAGAAATTTAAAGCCGGTTCCGGAAAGCTGACTGCACAGTTAAATGAAAAAATGCAGCTAAATGCAGCAGAGTTTGCACAGAACCGTTATCCGGCCGGACATGATTCAAGTGCTGTAACCATTAATTTTAATCCAACAATTCAGGTTAATGGTAATGCTGACCGTTCAGTCATTCAGCAGGCGCTTGCACTGAGCCAGCGTGAATTTGAACAGATGTACCGGCGCATGATGCAGGCAAAAGAGTTGAGGAGTTACTGATGTATGCAATGCTAGGGGATATTCGCTTTGAACTGCTGGATAGTTTCACCAGTTATGAAGAAACGCACAGTGCTGTTTTTGCCAAACATGATGTACTGGCCGGGCGACCGCGGCTGCAGGCTACCGGTAATGATTTGACTACGATACGTTTTGGTATGCTGCTGCATTGGAAACTGGCTAATCCGGATAATGCCTATAATGCGCTGATTAGTGCTAAAGAAGCGCAGCAGGCGCTGGCACTGGTGTTCGGTTCCGGGCGGTTTGCGGGCTGGTTTGTGATACAGCAATTAAGCAGTACAACTTTAATCCAGGATGCTAAAGGGCGTACGGCGGCGCGCGAAATTAGTGTTGAATTGCTTGAATTTGTTGGTGATCCGAATAATCCGTTACCAACACCGGGAATCATGACCGGACAGAATCCGCTGCTTGCTCTTTTACCGGAGTCGGTTAAAGGCGCGGTTAATAAAGTTTCCGCAGCGGTTCAGACTGGTGTGCGTATTTATCATTCTGTTGAACAGAATATTACTGATATTCAGAACCTGATTACGCGCGCGCGTACTGTTCAGCATAATACTGCGGGCTGGATGGGGTTGATTGCAGATGTATTGTCTATAGGTGGTCAGACTCTGGATAAACTGAATACTTTACCTGAGAATGGTGAATGGTTCGGAAATCTGGCCGGAGCAGCAGATTTTCTGTCTTACACAGGTCAGGCAGCCTGTCAGCTGCAAACATGTATTAATTTAATACAAACCGGTTACGATAGCGGAGAGTGGGGCGACTGGCTGAATACCAGTGAACAAGTGTTAGCAACGGTACAAGACAGTATTGGTAATGCAACTGCAGGTACCCAGTCATTGACGGCGTGGCTGGCGGCAAGAAAAGATGAGGTCTGATTATGGTTGATTCAGTCTTGCAATATCAGACCAGTGAAGGGGATCGCTGGGATTTGATTGCACATAAATACTATGGTGATGCCACGATGATTGACAGGCTGATTGCGGCCAACCCGCATTTAGCGCTGGCTGAACAGTTTACGGCAAATCTGACTGTACTGATTCCGGTTATCCGGTCTGATACTCATGCTGCTCAGGAGGATATGCCACCATGGATGCGTTAAATATGCTAAAAGGATTATCCGGCTTAAGCAAAACACATCCGGTTACTATGCCGGATTTTATTATCGGATATGAAAAAAAAGACATTACATTAGCAATTAAGCCTTATCTTATCAGCATTAGTTATACGGATTATCTGGGTGAGCAATCAGATGAGCTGTCTGTGTCGTTTGAAGATACAGATGGCAGATGGTTGCGTAACTGGTATCCTGAGCAGGGTGATTTGCTGTCGTTTTCAATAGGTGATCAGTTTACCGGTCTGGTGAATCTTGGTAATTTTGAGATTGCGGATATCGATTATGCATTTAAACCAAATGTGATTACTCTGAAAGCGCTTTCTACGGGAATTACTTCGGCCAGCCGGACTTTACAGCCTAAGGCGTATGAAAAAACCACTCTGGAAAAAATTGTACAGACAGTAGCCGCACGATTACAACTGGTGGTTAAAAATCCGATTGCCAAGCTGGAAATTGAACGTATCACACAGTATCAGGAAAGTGATGTTGAATTTCTGGCGCGACTAGCAAAACAGTTTGGCTATACTTTTAAAATTGTTGATAAGACTCTGGCTTTTATTGCCAATACGGAATTAACTGCACAGGAACCGGTACTGGTGTTGCTGCCAGAAGATATTGAGTCAGCCAGTTTTCGCGATCAGATCAAAGGCGTTCCTAATGAAGTGGTTGCTTCAGGCTACGACCCTAAGGCTAAACAAGTACGTACGGTTAAGCGTAAAGGACAGCCGTTACGCCCGCAAAGTAAACAGGGTGCAAGCGGTGACCAGCTGAAAATTGTGGCTAATAAAGGGGAATCACAGCAGCAATTAGCTGCACGTGCAGATGCTGCATTGGCCGATGCACGCAAGTGTCAGGTAACCGGCAGTCTGGGTCTTTTTGGTAATGTCAAGCTGGTAGCTGGTCAGATTATTCGTCTGAGCGGTTATGGCAAAATGTCGGGAAATTACCAGATTAAGCAGGCAAGCCATAATTTGGGCCGCAGTTCAGGTTATGTAACGTCTCTGGAAATAAATATGATTGAATATATTGCTGATAACGCAGATGGTGATAAACATGCAGAAACTGTATGAATTCGGTGCGACTTTACAGTTTGGTATTGTTGAATCCATAGATGCCGGACGGCATATGCTTAAAGTCAGTTTACCGGCATTAGAAAATATTCAGACTGACTGGCTGCCAATGCTGACTGCTGCTGCAGGCGGAAACAGTTTTTATTCACTGCCTGACAGTGGGGAGCTAGTCGCCTGTATTCTGGATGCACGGGGAGAAAATGGTGTGGTTTTGGGAGCCTTATACAATCAGGCTGATAGCACACCGGTAAATAATAATAATGTCTGGATGAAAAAATTCAGTAATGGTACGGTGATCAGCCATAATCGCAATAGTGGTGAAGTATGTGTTCAGACTGGCGGAGCAGTAATTGTAGAAGCAGATAAAGTACTGGTTAAAGCAGGTGATATTACTCTTGATGCACCTACTACTACTGCTACCGGCAGCTTACTGGTACAGGGGCAACTGACCTATCAGGGCGGAATGGCCGGTTCCGGCGGTGGTGGTACGGCAGCCTCAATAACCGGCACAATTAAAGTTGAAGGCGGAGATGTATTAGCCGATGGTAAAAGTCTTAAGAGTCATACTCATCCTGATCTGACTTCAGGTGGAAATACGGGCAAACCAAACTGATAATCTGCGAAACGCTCTGCTAATTCTTATTTTTTATATCCCTGTTCATTCTGACAGGGATTTTTATTTTTGGAAAACCGCTATGACCATAACACCGCGTACCCGCCACTGGCAGCTAGCGCCACTGGATAGTGGCTGCGATATTGTTACCGGTATTGATGATATTAATCAATGTATTTTGAATATTTTAATAACCCGTAAAGGGACAGATGTAACCCGGCCGACTTTTGGTTCAGACCATATGGACTATCTGGATACACCAGAAGATGTCTTTATTCCGGGTGTAACCCGTGAAGTGATTCTCGCTATTCAAACCTGGGAAAAGCGTGTGGTAGTGGAGCAGGTCTCTTTTAGTGGTCACGCACCTGAACTGACGATAACTGTTCATTGGCGAATCGCAGAAGAGGTAGCCGGTGAAATTTATCAAACAAATATTGGGTTGGTACAAAAATGACAGATTTAACTAAGCTTTCACGAACAGATGTAAAAATAGTTGAGGACGATCTGGCAACGATTCTGGCCGATACCATAAATGATTATCAGAATCGTACGGGCAAAACACTACAGCCGGCGCATATTGAACGCTTACTGATTAATACTTACGCCTATCGTGAGGCATTAACCCGTCAACAGATAAATGAAGCCTACAGGCAGCAGCATGTTCGTTTTGCTACCGGCCTGATGCTGGATTTATGTGGTGATGATGTTAATACTCCGCGATTACAGGCTCAGCCGGCACAAACAACACTTCGCTTTCAGGCTATACTAAAAGGTAAAGAGCAGATTGTGATCCCGAAAGAAACCAGAGTTACAGTGGACTCGCTGATATTTACTACTACAGCAGCAGGTATGCTTACTGCAACCACTCCCAGCATTGAGCTCAATGCTGTCTGTCAGGCAACGGGAATCATAGGAAATGGCTGGTCACCAGGCCAGATAAACACTTTAGCTGATCATTTAACCGATATTGCTGAAATTAAGGTCAGTAATGTCACGACATCAAGTGGTGGAGTAGATGTTGAAAGCGATGATGCATATCGGGTACGTATTCTGCTTGCTCCTGAATCGTTTTCAGTTGCAGGACCTGTAGGAGCCTATGAATATTTTGCCAGACAAGTTAGTCAGGACATCATTGATGTTTTTGTAAGCAATGATACTGATAAACAAGGTAAACCCTTGGGGGGTGTTGTTGCAGTTAATTTGCTTACAAAAACCGGTTTGCCCTCAACAGAACTTGTTAATCAGGTTCAGACAGCTTTGTCTGATGAGCGGGTACGCCCACTATGTGATCAAGTGATTGTACGGGCCCCAAAAACGTTTACTTATCAGGTAAATGCAATATTAACTTTGTATATAGGTACTGACGCACGAGCTGTACTTGCAGCAGCCCGAGCTGCTTGGCAGCAATATCAGATTAGTCAGGAGCAACGACTCGGAGTAGATGTAGTTCCGTTAGTTATACAGTCATTATTAAAAGTTGATGGTGTTTATAACGTTGCCACACCGGATTTAGTGCTGACTAAGGTTGCTGCTGATACATGGGCACACTGTACTGATCTGACCCTGAGCATAGCTGAGGAGGCAATGGATGGCTAAGCTGACCTATGCTGCAGTAATTGAGCGTGATCAGCGTATGCGGGCACTGGCTGCTCTGGGATTACGTCTGGATATGGTGTCTACCCCACAGCTTATGCCCCGGCTAGTAGAACTGGTATTGGCGGATCATCTTGAACTTCTGGCTGAAAGCCATTGTATTCTCGGAGTAAACGGATACTGGCTGGCCGAAAGCGATCAGGCTAAAAGGCAATTGATTAAAGGTGCATACGAGCTTCACCGTAACAAGGGAACACCCTGGTCGTTACGGGAGATTGTCCGCCGCCTTGGCTTTGGTGAAATAACGATTATTGAAGGGCTCAATCACCAGAGGCACAACGGTAATATTCAGCGCGATGGTATCTATGTACACGGACATAATAGTTACTGGGCGCATTACCGTATTTTACTGAATCACCCAATTACCAATCAACAGGCAGCTTTATTACGTCAAACTCTGGCTGCTTTTGCTCCGGCACGCTGTGTGCTTTCCAGTCTCGATTATACTGCTGTACCACTACAGCATAACGGAAAGGCACAGCGGGATGGCTCATTTAACAAAGGAACTGCTTAATGGCAAATTTAAAAGAATCTTCGTTCTGGGAAGAAGGTATTTATCAATGGGAAACATCCGATCCGGTATTGGGTGGTGAAAATGGTATCGATAATGTACCGACACGACAGTTAGCCAATCGAACCAAATGGCTCAAAGACAATAAACTGGATAAATCAGCTACCGCTGCCAGCGCAGATTTGGCTAAAAAAGCACAGGTAGCTGATAAACTTAGCAAAGCCAGAAATGTAGGTGGGGTCGCATTTGATGGTTCAGCGGATATTGATTTACCTGGAGTAAATAAGCCCGGAAATCAGAATACTTCCGGAAATGCGGCTACTGCCTCGTATGCAGCTCAGATAGCAGCCAGAAAAATTGGTGGCGTTATATTTAATGCCAAAACAGATATAGATTTACCGGGTGTCAATATCAAGGGTAATCAGGATACATCGGGAAATGCTGCTACAGCTACCAGACTGCAAACAATATGCACAATAAATGGTGTGTCATTTGATGGTAGTGCAGATATCAATGCTACCCCAGCAGGAGCCATACAGTTTTTTGCCATGGAAACTGCACCTGTTGGCTGGTTAAAAGCTAATGGTGCAGAAATATCTCGTACACTCTATGCAAATTTGTTTGCCGCAATTGGTACTAAGTTTGGTGCAGGAGATGAAAAAACAACATTTAATTTACCAGATTTGCGGGGTGAATTTCTACGGGGTTGGGATGATGGTCGTGCCATTGATAATGGGCGAATATTGGGTAGCTGGCAAATAGGTACACCTATTAGTCATGATGATACTTATGGAATAGAAAGTTTTACTCCTACAAATATGTGTAGAGATGTACGGGAATATGGTGATAATTGGAATTTTGATTATTGGCCAGAAGGATTTTACACAGCACCCTATGGTGATGTAATGAAAACATATTGGAATGGTTTTTTTACTATGACACGACCACGAAACATTGCTTTATTGGCTTGCATTAAAATTTGAGGATTAAAAATGAATACAATTATATCTATCACGATTCCTGTTTGCCAATTAGATGAGAGTAACTGCTTTGTTGGGATGACTATTGCAGACTTAGACCCTCTGGCAAATAATGGCCATTATTTGATTCCCCGATTGTGTATTCAGACTGAACAGCCGGAATTCAAACCTGGATATGTTGCTCAATGGACGGGTAAAAAATGGAAGTATATTGAAGATCATCGCGGAGAAACCGTTTATAGTAAAAAAACTGGAGAGGTGGTGGTAATCAATGAATTGGGTGTATTGCCAGCTACTGTAACAACAATACCTTGCCCTGATAAGTATCATCAATGGTCTGATAAAACAAATAACTGGATAGAAAAAGCGGATGCTGAACAGTTACGCTTACAGGATAAGCGCAATAATGCCGGTTCATTATCTCGTACACAAATGCTTTCTCAACTGGAAATTAGTCTCGGTAAAGATAAGGAATCATTAATTGAAATTGCAGGAGCTACCTTATCTCAAATTGAATTGATTAAAACACGTAATTATATTTGTGAAACTTCACAATTTAGATTAGATAGCGAATTGTGGTGGAATTTTCTTATTGATATCTTGCAAATCAAACCAGGTGACATATTTAAAATATGGGAAGAAGCTAAAAATATTTAATATAAAATATACCTGTATCAATAGTTAAAAAATAATGTTTAATTAATTAAATTTTAAATTTAAATTATTAATAAAAATATATTACTGTTATGCGGATCTATAAATTCTTTTTATATAAATTGATTTAATATTTATAAATAAAATAATTAAATTCTAAAGAATCAAAGATTATTTAAACAATTTTAATTTATTATTTATGAGTATAAATTAATAAAAATAAATAGTCTTTTAGATAGAAAGTTTCATAATAAAAATTGTATGTAAGGAAAGGAGTAAATAAATTTGTTGTGCTAAAAAAAATTCAAAATAAAATCATTAAACGTCTGGAGCAGGGACTAGGTTCAATGGTATTTGAAATTAGTCCGTATCCGGGTCCGATAGATAATAAAGAGGCTATAGTCGGATTAAAAAAAGCACCTGCTATTTTATTAACCTTCAATCAGGCACTGGTAAAAGTAAAAGATTCAGGGCGGCAACGTTATGAACTGATTGCCGGGTTCTATATAGTATGTGTATGTAATCGTGTTAAAGATACCACATCCCAGCTCTCTGTTGATATTAATGATTTGGTTTATTCGGTATTACGCCTCTTAGCAGGTCAAAGATTGAATGAAGAGTTAAATAGTTTGGGTTTACAGCCAAAAACGATACGTCCGGTTTTTATTAGTCCTCTTGATAGTAAAATTAAAAATCTGGATATTGTTGCTATCGAATTTGAAGCTGTCTGTGATATTTATGGGATTGATAGTGATGGCTATCCTGAATACACAACTGATAAAAATAATCCTGACTATTTATTCAGTCTCTTCAAAGGGCAAACTTCTGAACCGCCATCACAATTTAATTCTTTAATATTAAATATAAAAAATAAAAATATACCAAGCTGATTCATAACAAGCTTATATGAAAGAACAGATGAAAGTTAAAGCAGCAGACGGTTTACGCGTACCTAAGGAAAATCGTGTTAATTCTTACATTACAAATCAACCAGTTGAAGTACCAGAAAGTCTATATTACCGTCGATTGGTAAATGATGGAGACCTGATAATGGTAACGGAAAACTTAAAAGAAAATGAAATAGGAGTAAATGAATGATTGATAATATTCAGTTTGATACTGTGCGTAACGACATTCGTGTACCAGGCCGGTATATTGAATTTAATACTCGTACTGCAGTAAGAGGGCTACCGGCTAATCCACAAAAAATGCTACTGATCGCACCTATGTTGTTAACAGGTAAACAGCCGCCATTAACCCCGGTACAATTATTTAGTGATGTAGATGCAGCCACTTTATTTGGTGAGGGTTCCTGGGCTCATCATTGTGTTAAACAGGCATTTACCAATAATCCATATCTGGATTTGACTGTTATTGGTATTAATGATGCTGAACAAAGTATAGCAGCGACAGCAAGTGTAAAAATTACCATTTCGAATGCATCAACAAATTCGGGAATTTTTACTGTAAGTATTGGTGGCATTGATTGCCAGTTAGCAGTAGATGGTGGTGACACACCCACATCTATTGCAGAAAAAATGGCTAGAATCATTAATAATGCGGATACGCTTGCTGTTGCGCAAACGGATGGAAATATAATCAAACTTACATCAAGAAATCATGGTTTGATTGGTAATGATATTTCCTTATTAGCTTCGTTTAATGCTGATAGTGCCAGCACAGGTGAAGTATTACTCGATATAAATACTTTTCAAGGTGGTCAGATAAATCCGGATATCAGCCAGGCGCTTGAGCAAGTAGCAGGAAAACATTACCAGATTATTTGTAATGCATTTACAGATAAATCAAATGCTAAAAAATTGTCTGATCATATTGATCTGGTTTCTAATGCAATTGAAAAACGTGGTTGTATTGGGGTTATGGGATGGCGTGATACGCTTAGTACAGGGACTACTTTTGCTAATAGTATTAATAGCGGACGTATTACAATTGCATGGTACAAAAATGCTATTGAAGGTAATGCAATTATAGCAGCTGGTTATGCAGCAGTAATTGCCAGTGAAACTGATCCTGCACGCCCGCTCAATACCCTGGAAGTAAAAGGTCTGAGAGTAACCGCCGATGCTGACTGGCCATTATTTGCTGAGTTTAACAGTGCTTTATATAACGGTTTAACTCCTCTGCAGATAGTCAATAACCGTGTACAGATTATGCGTGCTGTATCCACTTATGTAAAAAATTCTACAGGTACGGATGATCCGGCTTTACTTGATATTACTACAATTCGCACACTTGACTATGTTCGCGATGCAGTTAATCAGCGTATTGCCTTGCGTTTTCCGCGTGAGAAACTCTCGGAAAGAACACCCTTAAGGGTACGTTCAGAAATTCTGGATGTATTGAATCAGTGTGAAAATGCAGAAATTCTGGAAGCTGTTCTGGAAAATAAAGATAAATTGATTGTACAGCGCAATCCGAATGATCCTAATCGTCTGGATGCAGTTATTCCTGCCGATGTAGTTAATGGTCTGCATGTACTGGCAGCCCGAGTGGATCTGTATTTATAAATCAACCAAAAAAGGTGTTAATTTAAAAGTTAACACCTTGTCTATATAAAGGAAAAATTATGGCAAATAAAACTGGTGCCAAATATGCCGGTGCGGTAATTATGGAAGTAAATGGCCGTGAAGTAGAAATTACAAGTTTTAAACCTGAAGTGACTACCGGTCGTAAAGTGGTTAAAACCATGAATAAATCAGGTAAAGTACGTGGTTATGCAGATGGTGTAACAGAATACACCATGAGTGTAAGTGCAGCTATTCCATTGGATGAGAGTGGAATTGACTGGGATAATATTACCAATGCAAAAATTACTATTTATCCGCGTAATGCAGATGAAGCCCGTGTTAGCTACATTGGTTGTACCAGCACAAAATGCTCGGAAGAATACAGTGTCGAAAACGAAGCCCGGCGTGATATTGAAATGTTTGCTTTGGATAAAGTGGTAGAATAATGTTAAAAGAGACTGGAAAACTGGTTTATGGTCTGGAATACAATGGCCAGATGTATTTTGATTATACGGTCAAACCATTGACTTTGGCTGATGAACTTCAAGCATTAGAAGTGATTGAGGAGACCAGTTTGATTAAGGATGCTTCTAATGCAAAAAAGGCAATTCTGACTACACTGGCTTACTGGGCTCAGCAGTTAGAGGTTTCTGGCATTACTGCAGAAAATCTAAGCGTTGAATTTTTGTTACACAATCTTGCATCTGAAGATTATCAGTCAATTTTAACAAGTATGGAAACTTTACGTTCAAAATCGATTGCCGCTGGCCAGTCAGACCCAGCGGCATCAGAGCAAGCAAACAGCAACGTAACTTTGAAGTAGCTCATAAAAATTATCGACAGGCATGTATTTTGCTGGCTAAATCGATGATTACACCAGACATGGTTAGTAAGATGTGTCATGCTGAAGTATCTGTCTGGATTGAAAGTGTTTTGGAAAGTATGGGCATAAAAAATGATGATGATAATGTTATTATTTCCTTACGGCAAAGAAAACCAAAACCATATCAACCAGATAAAAATAATTTAGTAGCTAAACAGTCTGATTGATTTAAAGCCCTGTCTGCGGACAGGGCTTTTTGTATGGTCTTGCTCTGGCTTGTTCATTTGAAAGTCTTTTAAATTATCCAGAACAAATATAATCAACAATTAAGCGAAAGTATTGACATGTCTTCAAATCAGGAGACCTCCATCATAAAAATGACTGAGGAGGTAAAAAAATTAGAGCAGCAAATAAAACGTACTTCTGCAGTTGCAATTCAAGAAGGTGAAAAAGCTGGAAAATCACAAATCAGAATTATTCAGCAAATTCAGCGTGAATATCAGCGGGCCGCAGATATACGATTAAGAAAGGAAGTTCGTTCCGAACAGGAAATACAAAAAGAAATTGGTAAAACTAAAAGAGCATATAAAGATTTCTCAGCTACAGCTAATGCAGCACAAAGGCAAATGCAGAATGCAACTAAGGCTTCTCGCAATAGCATTCGCGAATTAAATAAAGAGTTAGAAAAAAGTTCTAAAATTCAAAAAAATATTGCAGCACAACAAACAAAATCATCTAAACTGGGCGTTGCCAAAACTGTCGGAAGTGAGATTATCCGAGGTGGAAAGTCTGTCTATACGGCTATTAAACCAGCAATAGATGATGAAAAAAAATTACGTTCCAGCGTAATTCAGGCGGCAGAAAAAGCATATGGTACGGATAAAAATAAATCAGCTGACTGGATTAAGACACAGGGTGTAAAAGAAATTCAGTCAATGGTGCAGGGGCTTGTTGCACAGAATGGCGGTACATCACAGGCTGCCCTTGATCTGATTATCAATATGCTGCAGCAGGATATGTCTTTAGATCAGGTTAAGGCAACTATTCCTTATGCACACCGTACTATGGTCGGATCAGCTACCAATGCAGGGGAGTATGATTATGAAAATACGGCCAAGCTATATAAGTCATTTGCCGACTATGGATTGCAAAATAAAGATTATAGCACTATCTCAGATCATATTATTGCTGCCGGCAGTCAGGGTAAATTTACTATTGCCGAATTAAATGCAGAATTGTCGGATTTATTATTTTCAGGAAAAAATGCAGGAATATCAGGTGCCAGAGGAATTGATTATTTAATTTCAACTCTGCAAGCCAGTTCAAAAAAATCTGAATCGAATGAGGATGCCAGTAAAAGTGTTAAGGCTTTTCTGGATGTTCTGACTAATCCGGATCTGCTTAAGAGTCTGAGTAAGGTTAAAGATCCTAATAATCCGGGCAAATATCTTGATTGGAACAAAATCAGAGAGCAAGGTAACAGCCAAGGTTTAAATGATGCCCAGTCCTTGATAAAAATTTGTAGTGATATCCTTGCTCAAGATAAAAATTATCAGAATTTAAAGCTAAAAGCGGATGCCGGCGATATATATGCACAGCAACAGATGGAGGCTCGTCAGAATAAGTTATTGCCGTTCATTCCTTCTGAAGCAAGAGATGCGGTTAATGCAAATCTGAATAATAATCTGATGTTGCCACAGATGAATGCACTTCAAAATGATGCCGGTGGTCTGACAGCAAAACATTTAGCGGTATTGTCAGCAGATCCTGAACGTCAGCAGGAAAAAAACAAAGCTTTGGCAACATTAGGCAGAAGTGATGCTGTTGAACCATTAGTTAATTTTCAAACTAAATTAACCGAATTATCTGCTCAGTTCCCAGACCTTACTCTGGCTATAACCGCTTTAGCAGCTGCTGCCGGCAGTGCTATTACCGCATTGACAGCCCTTGGTTCTTTGTCTGGCAGCAGAGGTGGCGGAGATATTGATTTGCCGGATGATTTTGACGGGGAGAGAAAAAAATCCAATCGAAATAAAGGTAAAAAAACTGCTCCGGGCAGACGTAAACTTCGTTTGCGAAGCAAAGCTATTCCAGTTAAAACAGCAACTAGAGTACTTGGCAGAGCCAACTGGGCGCTTGCTGTAGCTGAGAATGCCTATAATATTTATGCCATTCAAAACGATGATAGTTTAACTCAAGAAGAAAAAAAGAATGCACAAATTAAAAATACCACCAATGCGGCTGGTGGTTTGGCCGGAGCCTGGGCTGGTGCACAGTTAGGTGCAGGTATTGGAACACTTATTCTTCCTGGTGTGGGGTCAGCTATTGGTGGAATACTGGGTGGTCTGATCGGAGGTATTGGTGGTAGTTTTCTGGGCGACAAAGTTGGCGATGCAGTAACTCAGAATAATAAAACTAATGAGTCGGATAACTCTAATGATGTCTTAAATGATAGGCGATCTTTTTCTTTACCATATCAGTATGCATATGGATTGAATAATGGATTGAGTGACAGAGAGTCGATATTTGCCTGCCAAAAAGATCAGATAATATCTACAGCCAATATGACACCAACTGCATCAATGATGCTTGCGTACAGACAGAATATGGCAACATTGCCTCCAATGGAAGGACAGCCGGGAGCAGTACAGCCACCGCTTATGCAACAAAATGTGGAATTTCAGAATGCTGTACAAATGCTGGTACAGGAGCTTGGTATTCGTTTAGATAAAGTAGCTAATATTCTGATGAGTCAACAGCAGATTATTCAGAATAATTTAACAGTAACTCTTGATGGCAGAGTAATAAGTAATGCGGTTTCACGCAATCAGCTGCAAATGTATAATCGTGGAGGTGCACAATAATGACAATGTGGAAAAATAATCTGCAAAAAGCCAGTTATAAAAATATTGCTTTTGATGTCATTTCCATTAGTGATAAAAATGAAAAAGCGCTGGTAAGGCATGGTCGCCCATTTGCAAATGGATCTGATATTGAAGATATGGGTACGTTTGGAAGACAATGTCAGGTTGCTGCTGTTTATTTTGGCAGCGGTTTTGATACGCAATTATCACAGTTACTGGCCGTATTAGAAGAGCCAGGTGCCGGTACTCTGGTTCATCCTGTTTTAGGTTTGTTACAAAACATGATTGCTGCAAGCTGGTCGTTTAGAACTGAAGCAGATTCAGTAAATTATGTAGCACTGGATATAACATTTTACGAGGCAAAAGAATCTTCACCAATATTTTTATTTGAAAATCAATGGTTAGTCAAATTAGAACAGTTGCAGAATACATTAGACAAATATACACAACAATTATTAGGTTATTCCGATACGATTTTAAGTGTCCGGGATGGAGTCTCGTCTTTATGGGGAGGTATCAATGGTGTATTCGCCGCATTATGCGGTGTGGCTGGTAGTGTTCGTAGCTTTTTTGATTTAGACCCTGTTGAATATTTGTCAGGTAAAAATTTTTCTTCAGCTTCTTATAATCGTGATGTAAGTAAACTGGTTCAGTCCTTAGACAGAATGGTAGCAAAAGGGATTGAAAGTGATACTCGTTATGCTACTGGTACTTTAAATACCAGACAGGTTTATGATTCTGTCAATAATCGGGTAAACATTCTCAATCAATTGCCTGATAATATTTTGCATAATCAGAATATACAAGATTCTGAAAAGGAAGTGACAAATCATGTTCAAAAGATTGCAGATATACAAATGCAACCTGTTGCACAGATTGTGAAGTTAATAAGTATCGGTTATTTAATTCAGAATATGGTTGGTGTAATAGAAATAAATAGTGATGTAGTAACAGCTAATGAGTTGCTTTATATTAATAACAGCCTTCGTAAGCAAATTCAGAAGTTGATAGATGATTTACGAGAAACTTATAATTATGCTGATAATATTAAAAGTTCTAATGCGGCAGCTATTTATACTCAGACAACCATAATAAATCAGATACTGGCGGATATAGCTGCACAATTTAATGATTATGTCTTGGCTATTATTAATCAGAAACCGCCAATGCGTACTAAAAAGGCGAATATGAATGGGACAATTCATCAACTGGCATATTTTCTTTACAAAGATATTAACCGAGTAAATGAATTAATGCGTCTCAATCCACATTTGTACCATCCATCATTTATCCAAAGTAGTGATTGGATTAATTATTATGTTAAATGAAAATAATATTTTTCCTTATCCTTATGGTAACGAAGTAGTAGTACGTATTGGAGGAAAAGAACATAAAGACTGGCTCAGTTATGATATTGATAGTGATTTTCTGATTCCTGCTGATGCCTTTAGTTTTGAAACTAATGTTTCACAAGATCAGGGTGTTTTAGCTGATTATAGCTCTTTACAGTGTGAAGTTTTAATTAATAATCAGTTAATTATGACAGGAATTATTGGTCATCAAAATGAAATGGTTGATAAAAGCAATCATAGTATTACTTTTAATGGCCGTGATCTTGCCGGTTTGCTGGTTGACTGCAGTGTTAAACAAATTAATGTTAAAGGAATGAATGTTTTAGCTGCAGCACAAAAAATAGCTGAGCCATGGAAACAAATTAAAAAAGTTATATTAAAGGCAGAAAAAAATCCCGTACTTGATAAAGTGGATATCGAACCGGGAGAAACTGCATGGCAGGCACTCAGTAAAATTGCTTACAAGGCAGGATTACATGTCTGGCTGGAACCTGATGGAACTTTGGTTATTGGCGGTGCTGATTATTCCAGTCCGCCAGTAGCAACATTATGTCACAGTAAATATGATAACAGACGCAATATTCAAAGTATCCAAATTGAATACAATACTGAAAATCGTTATTCGGAAGTTACTTTTCTTGGTCAGAGCCATACGCGGTTTGCAGATTCATCGAAGCACGATTTGAAATGGGTCTATAAAGACGAAACGATGACTTTATACAAACCGAAAACAGTGGTAATCGGTGATGCAGAAAATCTGGAACAATTGAAGGTTCAGGCAAAGAAAATGTTGTCAGACTGGCGGCTGGAAGGATTCAGTTTAACTATTACTGTGGCAGATCATAAAACACAGGATGGTGTTTTGTGGCAGCCCGGACAGCGTGTTCATGTCATTGATGAAGATCAGCAGATTGATGCTATTTTTTTTCTGATGGGGCGGCGTTTTTTTCTTAATCGTAATGGTGGCACGCTGACTGAGCTGAGATTAAAAGAAGATGGTATCTGGACTCCGGATGCCTATGTGAAAAAATCTGCAGCGGCGCGTTCACGTAAAGGTAGGCGTAAGGGTGTGACTAACCGGAAAATTAAATAGGTAAGAAAATAATTAGTTGTTTATTTAAAAATAAAATTCAATTAATCGGTGAAATAGATGAGTTATGTTGCGAAGTTAGTAAGTAAAACAAGAACAACAATTAACAATACCACAAGTTCAGTCAGGCAGGCTTTTCGGGGCAAACTGACAAAGGTAAATGCAGCCCAGGCAATACAGTCTGCTCAGGTAGCAGCTCTCGCAGATGAGGTATTACAGGATGTTGAACAGTTACAGCAATTTGGTTTTACCAGTAATCCGCCAGTAGGCTCGGAAGCAATTGTTCTTCCTTTAAGTGGTCAGACTAGTCATGGAATTATTATTGCAACTGAACATGGTGCATATCGCATAAAAGCTCTGGCTGCCGGAGAAGTAGCTGTCTATAACCAGTCAGGTGCTTCGATTACTTTAAAAAATGGCAGGCTGATAGAAATTGATTGTGAAATTCTGAATATTAAAGCTCCGTCGGGAGTCAAAATTGAGGCAGCAGCCGGAATTAATATTGATGCTCAGGCAGGTGTGAATATAAGTGCAAAAAACGTTAACTGCTCTGAAGAAATTACTGCTGCCGGTCAAATTAATGGAAATGGCGGAATGGATATTAAAGGAGGGCAAGGGGCAACATTTTCAGGAAATATTGTACAAACTAATGGTAGCTATACTACTGTTGGGGATGTTACGGCCAAAGGTATAAGTCTTTCTGGCCATGATCATGAGTACAGAGTGGGTAAACCCGTCTGATATTTGAGCAGGCATCTCTAATTTATTTGAAATAGCTATTTTAGTAAACTACAGAATTAATTATAAATATTATAAAGGAGTAGTTTATGGATAGAGAAATAGATACTAGAACCGGTGATTATTCCGGAAAAATTATAAATCATTTGCAAAATGCAGTCTATCTGCGTCTGATGACTCCGTTAGGTAGTTACTGGGCTGATAAAAAATTAGGTTCTTTATTGTATACACTTGAGCGCGAAAAAGATTTGCAATCTGTCAGTTTGCTTGCCAAACAGTATGCACAACAGGCTTTACAGCCGATTCTGGATGACGGGCGGGCAGTGGATATCTCTGTAACTACTATGCAGGCACATAACGGCATGCTGAATTTAAATATACAGGTGACTCAATTAACCGGAGAAAAATTTGTAGTTGAATGTCCGGTTAGAGTAATTTAAAAAATAAATGGATTTTGAATATGCATAATATTCCAACATTCGAGGAAATACGCAATGCTATTTTGCGTGATACGGTTTCTTTAAACCCGGAAGCTGATATTTCTTCAGATAGTGATAATTATATACGTGCTAGTAGTTTAGCCAGTTGTGCAACAGGACAGTATGCTCATCAGGCTTGGATATTAAAACAGTTTTTTCCAGATACAGCAGATTCTGATTATCTGGAAAGACATTGTAATCTTCGTGGCATACGACGAAAAAATGCTACCTTTGCCAGCGGCACAGCTAGAGTTTATGGGATTCCAGGATCTTCTGTAGAAGCAAAGTTGCAAATTAAATGTGGTGATTATTTGTATTCAGTTCAGGAGGATGCAGTAATTGGAGAAGATGGAACTGCTGTTTTATCAATAATAGCCGTTTCGGCCGGTTCTGAGTCAAATCAGTATAATAAACCAGCACAGTTTATGGCTTCTCCGGTAGGCATATCTACAGATGTTAATCTTATACAGGCAATTGGTGGCACTGACATTGAAAGTGACTCTTCATTATTAAACCGGCTACTGGATTTATTACGTCGTCCTCCTGCTGGCGGAAATAAATATGATTATCGTGCATGGGCTCTGAGTGTTGATGGAGTAACCAGTGCTTATGTATATCCTCTGCGTCGTGGGTTGGGTACCGTAGATATTGTTATTACCAGTAGCAATAATGTACCTAGTGATGAGATTGTCAGCAAAGTTCAGGATTATATTGATTCAGTACGACCTGTTACCGCGAAAAACAGTTATGTAATCAAGCCGGACGTAACCCGAGTGGATATTAAGGTTAAGGTAAGCTTATCCGGAATAAGTCTTGACACTGCAACTACAGCTATCAGACAGGCTTTGCAGGAACATTTTAGTGCATTGAAACCTGGTGATAGTGTCATCATTTCTCAGCTGGAAGCTGTTATCAGTGATGTATCCAATGTGACTGACCGGAAAATGACTCAGCCTACTACTAATCTCGTAGCCGAAAAAAACACGAAAGTTGAGTGGTTTATGCTGGGTAATGTAGATGTGAGCTTACTATGAGTTACATAAATACTCTTTTGGGATTGTTTCCGCCAGTAGCCTACAATCGTACCGGAACATCCGTGAGAAATGCGGCTACGATTGATGGTAATTGTCTGGATGAAGTGCAAAATGCTGCACGCCGTAAACTTGGTGTCATTGATCCGCGCACTTCTGGAAACTATCTTATACGTTGGGAAAAATTACTGAATCTGGATAGTTCAGGCAAAAACGGACAACAGAGAATATTGGCTGTCATAACTAAAATTAATGAAACCGGTGGTCTGAGTATTCCTTATTTTAAACAAATGGCTGCTTCAATTGGTTATGACATAAATATCACTGAACCTCAACCATTCCGTGCAGGAGTTAATCGTGCTGGTGACAGGCTGGCTCGTGAAGACATTATGTGGGTATGGTGGGTCAATGTTAAAAATGCTGACAGCCGTGCAACACGGTTTCGCGCCGGCATGTCAACAGCAGGAGACAGATTAACGGCATACGGTGATGTCATTATTGAAAGTGTTTTAAAAGATCTGAAACCTGCATTTACCGATATAAAATTTACATATAAGGACAAATAAATAATGTACCCTATTGATACACAGGACGGGCTTTTTCATGATGGTAATGGTATAAATGAATTAGGTACCATTTTACCGGCAAGTTGGCTCAATCAAGTACAGGCTGAATTAATTGCTATTTTAACTGCGGCAGGGATAAAGCCGGAAAAAGCTAGCTATAATCAGGTAATAACGGCAATTAAAATGTTAATTGCATCTAGTGCTCCTGCTGCTGCGACAGCAGAAACAGCTGGTGTGACCAAGATAATTGATACATTGGATTCTGATGATGCAGGTTCTGCATTGTCTGCCAAACAGGGTAAAGTATTAAATCAAGCTAAGCTGGATAAGAATGGTACTGCTCAAACAGCCTTGTATGCAGCACAAATTGCTGCCCGTAAAATTGGTGGTATAGTTTTTAATGCGAAAACAGATATTGATTTACCTGGTGTTAATATCCCGGGTAATCAAGATACATCTGGTAATGCTTATACGGCATCCAGATTACGTAATGCAATTAAAATTGGTGGTATTAACTTTGATGGTTCTAATAATATAGATTTGCCGGGAGTAAACATAGCAGGAAATCAAAATACAAGTGGCAATGCAGCATCGGCTACAGTTTTAAAAAATTCGCGTCAAATTATTTTAAATGGAGATGTTTCAGGTAGTTGCTGGTTTAATGGAGATGGTAACGCTGTCATTTCAACACGTCAGGTTAATTCACTGGGTGTTAATCAGAATTGGTCGGATGTTACAGGGGCGCGTGGATATTCTACAACTTATACAAATCAGAGTTCATCGCCAATTGCAGTAGCCATCAGTTTTTATCATACAAACAATAGATCAGCTGAACTAATTGTCAATGGTGTATTACTGGGGGAAGTAAATACAAGTAATGAAGATTCGCAACGTAAGCCATTATTTGGCATTGTACCCCCCGGACATGGTTATTACCTTAATGGTAATTTGCCAATCAGAGTGTGGGCAGAATTGAGAAGAGGGTAAAATGAAATATTATTTAAACAGTAATGATAAAATGGTGTATGCCTTTGATTCAGAAGAATTAGCAAATAAATGGTTCGAACAATTGCCTGAGGCGAATGGGGCATTCAGGATAATGACAGATGAAGAAATATCCAGACACCTTCAACCAGAAAAATACATGACAAAAAGTGAAAAATTATTGAGAAAGCGTAAAGATGCTATTTGTCTTGCTCGTTATCAGTTTTTGACTATGGCTGAATTATCATTTGATAAAAATAAAGATGCTTTAATCTCAGTAATAGAAAAAAACTTTAATGGAAAATCATTAATTAAGCTACGTAATTACTTACAGGAAAGTCAGTCTTTCAGTTTAACCTCTGAAGAGTTATGGAATCTTTTAACTAATATTTTACAGATTGATCCTGATAAATTGTTTAATTCATGGGAAGAGGCTCAGGAGTTTTAAATAGTTTATTTGAGAAATTATAAATAATGAGAATATTCTAATTAAGAAATTTGAGTAAAAAGCTAAGGCTGCCTACAGTAAGGTTATTGGCAGTCTTGGTTTTTAAATTCACTCTTAGATTATTTTTAATCAGACGAATAAAATAACTAATTCAAATTAATGGTGTTGTTTTATCTAATAAAAAATATAAATTGTAATTTGTTTATTCTGCATTTCTTTTACTTGTTCCGTAATTGGTTACATCATCATTTATTGTTACTAACCATACCTTCCCCAAACGACACTTTCTCACGATTCTTTCTAATATATCGCTCATATTAATTCTCCAATAAAAAACCAGCTAAAGGCCGGCTTTTTATATTCATTACGATTTTTAAAGATATTGCTAAGGAAAATGCAAAGTGTTAATTTTTCTTGATATTGTTCCACCATTAATAATTGTAATTTCATTAGCTTTCACATCTCCAGTTATACAACCCCGATTATTGGTTAAATTATCACTCACAACATCCCCATAAATTTCACCACCTGTAAGATTAATACTTTCAGCCTTAATATCGCCACTAATAATTGCACTATCGCTTATGGTGAGATTCAAAGCTTTGATATTAGAACGAATCCTTGCAGAATTATTAAGCTTTATTTCATTAGTATTGATACATTCGGCTGTTATGCCTGCCATGGCGCTAATATTAATTCTTTCAGCATTGACCATATTAGCACGAATATCTAATATACCATTCATATAAATTTCATTGGCATATACACATTTTGCGTAGATATTTCCCTTGCCGCTAATAATAAGTTTCCCGTCAATCTTAAGTTCACCTTTAATGAAAATTATTCTATTATCAAGATTAACATCATTTTTAATATATACATTACCAGGGTAAAAAAGGTTATCTTTTGTATTTTGAATCTCTAATGATGTTTCACAGAAAGGCAATTTACCTATCAACCAAATTCCTAAAGTTGTATGCCCCCAATCTGTACACATTTTTAATACTCTAATAGCATTCTCTCCATCGGGGAAATGCTTATCAAAAGCTTCTATATCATTATCATAGGCGCCTTTATCTCTTAACCAATCATGAGTAATAATAAATTTATTTTCCATATTATTTTCCATATTATTTGTATATAAAGCCAGCTATTACTTGGTTAGAAATTGGTCTTTAAAAATACCAATTGATTTTTACATCTATTATTTTGGAATAAACCAACAAGGTATTTGTTAGATTGGATCTTCTGGTGATTTACAACCATTCTGCATTCATCCTTTGAATCCATCTTTTTGGTTTACTTATTATATCAAGAATACTATGGACATTTGATCGACATTTTTTTTGTTCTGTTTTGGCAAGACTTCTTAGGGCGGCGTAGCATTACTTTTGCCTGATATTCTTTATGCTGCATTTGTCTGGCCATATCACTGTGCAGCATCTCTATTAACAGACAAAGCAGGAGACACTGAAAGAGCAGCAGACATTAAAAAAACAGCAATAAATACAGTTATAGAATTTTTAATTATGATCTGCATGTAAAGCAAATGGTTAAACAAATGGGGTTTAAGAATTTATATAAGCTTTTAGGGGTTGCGCCAACTGCAACAGAGGCAAAGATGGTAAAGGCAATGCGGCTGTTACACAGCTTAAATTGGTATCTTTAGAATATCTAAGCTTTGTAAAGACACTCTGTTAAATCCTGAGGAGCGCAAAAAGTACAATGCGCAGCTATTTACTGAATATCCAGAGGTATCAAAGGATTTAAATAGCAAAAAATAAAGAATTAACCAAATACTCAATAAGTAGAGGAAAATAATGCTATTGAAGAAAATGTATTAAATGAGCTTGGTTTAAGAAAACTGTTATTAGCCCTGAATTCAAAAGCAATACCTATTTATGATGAAAATACTGGTGAGGTTGAATTAACATTTGTTGGTCAAAATTTTTTCCCTTTTACGGTTGGTTGTTTATTTCTGAAAAGCGGTAATAGTGATTTGATTATGTAATAGATTCAAGTCAGCAATATGCCGGCTTTTTTATGTCAAAAAAATACCCTCACGACGGGAGTAGTCTTTGAGGGCGTTAAATTAATTAAAAGAGAAATTTAATAATACATCAATTAATTTAAATTATCTATACAAATAAGCTATTTTTATGCAAAAGGGTTTAAGAAAATTAAGGAGAGATTGAAATACTATGAATTAGTTATGCATGTAAATATATCGGTATTCATGGGACTAAAGGTGTTAAACACAACCTGATAATCTTTATATGAAGTTATACTATTGCTATTGCAACAAGGCACGCAAAGCATGGTGGCGTGAAAAATAACGCTGTGATGTGGCTTATTTGTTGGGCACTGATTGAGTTAAACTGGGCGGTATGTGCCCAAAAGCTGGTTTAGAACCAGAGAGTGGGATAATGCTCAATTAATGACTAAGCTGGATAAGCCTGCATATGGATGTATTGTTACTTTTACACGACAGGATGGCGGTCATGTTGATTTTTTTGTTGTAGAGAAAGATGCAAAAGACAATCTAATGGTACTGGGTGGTAATCAGGGGGACGAGGTCAAAATTGCCGCTTTTTCACGCGGTAGAGTAACACGTTGTTACTGGCCAAGCATATGGGCAGGCAAGACAGTTAAATCATCTCCTTTGCCCAGAGTCGATATGCCCTTCCTGTTCTAACTTCTTCCAGAAAACTTAGTACTAATGAGAAGTAGTTATTAGAAAGCAAAGCCAGTTAGTTGCTAGCTATGTCTAGTAATCCACACAAGCATACTTGTTTAAATGTGCTTAGATTGATTAGTTGTTAATTTGTTTCTAGTACTGATGGGTTAATTTTCTGTAGAATTTTTTCAGCTGAAGGTAGTACGTGCTTTTTTTAAAAAAAGACATCCTCTTTTTAGAAGAGAACATGAATGGATATTTTAGCTCAAAGTTTGCATTTAGATCTTTTCTTTTCCAGAGCTAAAGCTTCGGTTATTAAGTTCGCTGCCTTTTCTAAATCATCAGAAGTTCTATAAAGCAGAGATAGATTTAATAATTTCTGTAGATGATCATTCTCAGGATTAATAACTATAAACTCAGTATTAAAATACTTAACTTTGTAGTCGTCACTAAAACCATCCATATCTAAACCATACCATACCTTTACCTTGGTACCATAAATAGGTACAGATGTTAAACAGTTTAGCTGTTCCTTATGTGATATTAAATAGTTCTTTAGAAATTCAGCAGCTTTTATAACATCTTTTTTAGTTGGATAAAGTCTATGATTTTTAAGCCATGATTGTTCAAAATCTTTACCTTGCCATTTAAATAGTGAATAAATGAGGCTTTCCCTAACATATAAATAATAATATTCCTGACCTAACTTAGGAGCCTTTTCTAGATAATTAACTTGTCCACTCATTTCAAATTCCTTTTTATTGCAGATTATAAATCTCAAAAATAAAGCTATCATATATTAATTTTGTATTCAATAGTTGTGATCTTCACAACAACTGGATTTTATAATATTGATTGCATTTTTCTATTCCGCAGAAAAAACAGTATTTGATTTTTCAGTATTTATTTGTTAGGTAAAAATATATGTTTGCGGAACGAGAAATAAGCAAAAACTCCCATAGAATGAGAGTTTTTTTCTATGCTTAAAGGAGCATTGGATGATGAGCAATAAAGACGAATATTGATCATTTTAATTTTGATGGTTGCTAGTGTGGCAAGCTTTTTTGTGGGAGACATACTATAAAGCAAATTAACCACTGACTTTATACGACAATGTCGACATTAGAAAAGTCGAGTTGGGGTTTCGGAAACCCGGTCGTTTGTTATCGATGAAAGTGGAAAAGGTGGGATCAGGTTAAGCTCAGTATAGATAAAAAAGTATAAATATAAAAATACTTTATTTTTCGATGACATTTTTTAAGCTGCCTGTGGCAGCTTTTTTATCTTTATATCCCATGTTTTCTTAAATCTGAGCATTTTTTATGGAAATAAACAGATTAATTCAGATAATAACTGTATTGTCGTGTCGTTGAATATTGTCATCAGCGGCGTGCCAGTACAGCTGTCGATAGATAAACTTTAATGCCATTAGCAATAGAATTTGCTACTTTTTTTCTGAAATCACTACCTGAAAGTAATCGTTCTTCAGTCGGGTTGGAAATAAATGCTGTTTCAACCAGAATTGATGGAATATCCGGTGCTTTCAGGACAGCAAAATTTGCCTGATCGACACTGCCTTTATGCAAGTTGTTAATTTTGGCCAGTTGATTCAGCACGTCTTTACCCAATTTCAGACTATCATTGATAGTTGCTGTCTGAGTCAGATCAAACAGAGTATTGTTAACATTTTTATCACTTGAATAATTTACCCCGCCAATAGAATCAGCTGCATTCTGAGTTTGTGCCAGATATTTGGCTGCTGCACTGGTAGCACCCTTAGGATTAAGGGCATATACACCGGTTCCTCTTGCTGATGGATTGGTAAAAGCATCAGCATGGATCGAAATGAATAAATCGGCTCTGAGTTTACGTGCTTTAGCAACACGTACACCCAATGGGATAAAAATATCTTCATTTCGGGTCATGTAAGTTTTGTAACCATACGAATCCAATATCTTTTTTACTTCACGCCCTATGGCGAGTACCACGTCCTTTTCACGCAGACCTGATGGTCCTATGGCTCCGGGGTCTTCGCCGCCATGTCCGGGATCAATCATAATCACTGGCTGACGGTTAAGTTTATTTGGTGTACCGGGTACTGCAGGCGGCTTGGTTTTCACGGGTGGTGTTGGCACAGTTGCTTGCGGACGTGTCGTACCGTCACTGTTTACTTTACCGTGGCTATAGTCCTGTAAAAGTGCCATCAGCGGATCATTTTTTTCCTGTTCTATAGCTACTGTGGCGGTAGGATATAAATCCACTACCAGCCGGTTTTTGAAATTAGCAACCGGTGCAAGGGTAAATACCTGAGGATTAACGGTGGTTTTTAAATCCATCACTATACGGATGGTTTCAGGATTAAATTGTCCGACGCGGACACTGGCAATATAGGGATCCAATGGGAGAACTTTATTGCTTAGTTCACGTAAAAACTGATTGGTAGCAGAACCCTGAATATCAATAACCAGCCGGTCAGGATTTTTAAGCTGAAAATATTTAAACTGGATGGGTGTTGTGGATTCTAATGTCATCCTGGTATAGGCTGTGGCCGGCCAGATGCGTGAAGCCACAATATCGGCACCTGCCTGAGCTGCGTGTGCTATCGGGGTAAGGCTGATTAAAAGCGTGCCGGTTGAAGCAATCAAGAGTTTTCGGCGGCTGATATGGTTTGACATGGTTATTCTATAATCTTATTTAATATATTTATTCCGTGTGCAGTAACTGCATTGATCTGTACGGTGCGACCACTACTGCTGATGGTGATATTCAAGATAATGTCAGCCGGAGGTGCCAAATCACCGCCGAGCTGTGGCCACTCAATCAAATTAATACTGTTTGCAGTAATCAGTTCATCCAGTCCCGCATCCAGCCATTCCTCCGGACTCTGAAAACGATATAAGTCAAAATGATTCAGGTTGAATCCATTAAAAAAATAGGTTTCAACTATATTATATGTAGGGCTTTTGACTGCACCGTTGTAACCAAGAGCATTGAGTAGACCTCTGGTAAAGGTTGTTTTACCTGCACCCAGATCGCCTTCCAGCCAGATGATTAAAGGCGAGCTTATATGCTGTGCAAAGCGCTTGCTCAGTTGCAGGGTGTTATTTTCACCAGCCAGAAAAAATTCTCGGATTTTAGATGCAGGCATAATGTTTTTAATTAAACAAAACGGGGTTATTATGCGATAAAGTTTGTAATAACGAAAGTAATAAAATTCCGTCTGTATGTATTGTTGCCGGGGGGCAGCTTTATTTTATGCATATATTGTAGGGATGAAGCAATAAGTATATTTTCAGGAAATGCTATAATTATACTGATGACGGGTATTTGATTAATTCAGTTTATGGTGAACTGAATGTCATAGTCAATAATGAAGAGACAAATGACTGCAATACAACAACAACCAATAGGTGTATTTGATTCCGGCGTAGGTGGACTGACTGTGGTTCGTGCACTGATGGAACGGTTACCTAATGAAAATATTATTTATTTTGGTGATACAGCGCGTGTACCGTATGGTGTGAAATCCAGACATACAATAGAAGTTTATACTGAACAGATTGTGTCTTTTCTGCTAGAGCATAATGTTAAGGCACTGGTTGTGGCCTGTAATACTATAGCAGCGGTGGCGAGAGAAAAAGTGCGGCAGCTGGCCGGTACAATGCCTGTGCTGGATGTGATTGCCGCAGGTGCTCAGGCTGCTCTGGAAACTACTCAGAATAATCATATTGGTGTAATTGCTACCAGCACTACCGTTAACAGTAATGCCTATGCACGGGCAATTCACGATCAGAATGCACAAACACGGGTTTTTTCACAAGCCTGTCCGTTGCTGGTGCCGCTAGTGGAAGAGGGCTGGCTGGATCATGAAGTTACTCGACTGACTGCACGAGAGTATCTTAAGCCGATTCTGGCAGAAGATGTGGATACGCTGGTTTTGGGATGCACTCATTATCCGTTACTGAAGCCATTAATCCGGCAGGAGGCTCCTGAGCTGAAATTAGTTGATTCGGCAATTACAACTGCTGAAGCCACTGCATTAGCACTGGAGCAGCATCATCTGGTTAATCCTGATCATTCAGACGCACAATATCGGTTTTATGTCAGTGATATACCACTACGTTTCCAGACAATTGGTGAGCGGTTTCTAGGCAGAAGTCTGGAACAACTGGAAATGATTTCTTTAGGCTAGGTATTTTTACAGGTGGGCAATGAATATTAAAAAAAGAATTGTGATTCTGATTTCAGGTCGTGGCAGTAATATGCAGGCTTTAGTAAAAGCCAATATTGCACAGGCAGAAATAGTGGCAGTAATCAGTAACCGGGCTGAGGCAGCGGGTTTACAGTGGGCTACGCAACACGGGCTGGTAACTGAAGCAATCTGCCACCATGATTATCCAGGTCGTGAAGCATTTGATGCGGCACTAATAGAGCATATTGATGCTTATCAGCCTGATTTGGTGGTACTGGCCGGTTTTATGCGTATTTTGACATCTGAATTTTGCAGGCATTACACAGGTAAATTGATCAATATTCATCCGTCATTATTACCTGCTTTTACCGGATTGCATACTCATCAGCGTGCACTGGACAGTGGCTGTCGGGTTGCAGGTTGTACAATTCACTTTGTCACACCCCAACTGGACTGCGGTCCGATTATAGCTCAGGGTGTGGTACCTGTTTTGAACGGCGATACAGCCGATACTCTGGCCCACCGGGTTTTAGAGCTTGAACATCAGCTTTTACCACAAGCAGTGACGGATTTTGTTGCCGGTAATCTGGTGATAGAAGGTAACAGGGTGAATAATCTTGCCGCAGCTGGCACAGATAGTGCAGTCTGCCTGAAAAATTAAAATGTTATGAGCGCAATATGAAATTGAAAGTATGGGCAGGTTTATTGCTAGTGTGGGTAAATTTGCTGTTAATACCAATTGCACAAGCTGAAGACCTACCTCAGCAGACACAACTTCAGTTTGTTGACAGTAATGGTTTGCCGGTGAGCATGGATTTTGTGCAAAAGGATGGTCACTATCAGATTAATACACAAATTGATTTGATTTTTTACAAAATGCAGTTTATTTCTTCCGGTACCATAAAAAGTACTATTTTAAAACCGCTTTCCTATACCGACAGCCGTTCTGGCAAGCCGTATGCACAGGCTCGTTTTTCCGGGGAGGGTGTTGATTATGGTAAGGTGTCGGAAGCTGTTAAGCATATGTCAGTGAAAGGGTCAGTGTATGATATGTTTGCTCTTGGCTGGCAGCTGGGTTTTAATCACGGCAAATTGCCCGCAAATACTTATCTGACTAATGGTAAGAAAGTGTATCAGCTTAATGCTGTTCAAAGTCGTGGAATGGCTCAGATGATGGTAAATGGACGGCAAATTGATATCAGACAGTTCAGTATCAGCCGTGGCGATGACTTGGTGGAATATGCTTTTGCACCCCAGCTTGATAATATTCCGGTACGGATTAGCTATATGGACAATGGTAAAGTATATACATTGCAACTGAAAGGCGGCCAGATCAACGGGAAGGTTTTTTAAATATTATGATAAATGCACAACAACTTGATTTAACTACTTCTGCACTGGCACAGGTATTAACATTCAGACAGCCTGCAGATGTTGTGCTGTCAGCTTTTTTCAGGCGTGAACGTAAGCTGGGTATGCGTGATCGGCAGGAAATAGCTGAAACTGTGTTTGCTACTATCCGCCATTTGCAAAAAATTCAGAAGATGCTGCCAAAACCGCATCAAAAACCACGTCGGGCAGCTTTGGCTGCACTGGTTTTAGGGCGGGGAGTAAGTGTACACAGTGTGGAATCACTTTGTGACCCAGAAGAAAAGCAGTGGCTGATTGATGTTAAAGAGCAAAAATCTGCTTTTTCTTCTGAGCTCACTACAGCCGCTGAGCTGCCCCAATGGTTAATTGAATGTCTGCAACAGCAGGGCTGGGATGACAATCAGATTGTCACTTACGGTCGCAGTGTTATGCAACCGGCACCGCTGGATATAAGGGTAAATACCCTGAAAGGTAAACGTGATGAGATTTTGTCTATGTTACAGTCAGAAGGGTTGCGTGCTGAGGCTACGCCTTTTTCACCCTGGGGAATACGGCTATATGATAAGCCGGCTTTAAACCGACACCCGCTGTTTCTTGACGGTGTGCTGGAAGTCCAGGATGAGGGCAGTCAACTACTGGCTTTAATAACAGGCGTTAAACGTAGTCAGATTGCTGTCGATTTCTGTGCCGGAGCCGGTGGTAAAACATTGGCAATGGGCGCCATGATGGCTGGTAGTGGACGGTTATATGCTTTCGATGTGGCTGAAAAGCGTCTGGCTAATCTGAAGCCGAGAATGGTTCGGGCAGGTCTGACTAATATTCATCCTCAGCGGATTGATAATGAGCATGATACCCGTATTGCCCGATTAAAATATAAGGCAGATTGTGTGCTGGTTGATGCACCTTGTTCCGGAATGGGCACGTTACGCCGTAACCCTGATTTAAAATATCGTCAGAGTAATGACAATATCCGGACATTGCTCGAGCAGCAACAATCAATTTTACAGGCAGCTTCTGAACTGGTACGTCCGGGCGGGAGGCTTGTGTATGCAACGTGCAGTATTCTGGAAACGGAAAATCAGCAGCAGTTAAATCATTTTCTGGCTGCCAATACTGGTTGGCATATAGAGCCGGTGCAGACTTTGCTTAAAGATAATACCTTACCTGTCATGCAGGGTGACTATCTGCAGCTGAGCACCGGTGAACATCATACAGACGGTTTTTTTGCCGCTGTACTAACACGTATTAAATAAAGTGATATTGAGAAGGAATGTACATGAGTACTCAGGAAAGAATTAAAACGCTTGTTACTGAACATCCGGTTGTGTTGTTCATGAAAGGCACTAAGCAGTTTCCACAGTGTGGTTTTTCATCCCGTGCTGTGCAAATATTGCAGGCGGCCGGATTAAAAGATTTCTATACTGTTAATGTGCTCGAAGATGAGGATATCCGGCAGGGTATCAAGGAATATGCAGACTGGCCTACAATTCCGCAATTATATGTAAAAGGTGAATTTATCGGTGGTTCTGACATTATGATGGAGATGTTTGAAGCAGGTGAATTACAGACTTTGCTGGCCTCTGTCTGACTGAATTCTGTTCGGAAATGTTTTCCGGTAGCTGTTTTATTCGGATTTTATAGTAATTATTTTTTGGAACAGACTATGAATATTAATGTAATTGAGCATCCACTGGTAAAGCACAAGCTGTCATTAATGCGTGAAGAGGATTGCAGTACTTATCGATTTCGTACTCTGACTAAAGAGCTGGCACGCTTAATGGCTTATGAAGCCAGTCGTGATTTTGATGTAGAAATTGTCAAAATGCAGGGCTGGTGTGGTGAGATTGATGCTTACCAGATTAAAGGCAAAACAGTTACTGTTGTACCGATTCTGCGGGCAGGGCTGGGTATGCTGGATGGTGTGCTGGATTTGATTCCTACAGCCAAAATCAGTGTTGTGGGTTTACAGCGCGATGAAGAAACGCTGGAACCGGTACCTTATTTCGAAAAATTTGTCAGTCAGATGGATAAACGCCCGGCATTGATAATTGATCCAATGCTGGCAACAGGCGGATCTATGAATGCAACTATTGAGTTACTTAAGAAAAAAGGTTGTAAGGATATTAAGGCGTTGGTTCTTGTGGCAGCTCCGGAAGGTGTAAAGGCTGTCAATGAGGCACATCCTGATGTGACTATTTATGCGGCAGCACTGGATGATCATCTGGATGATAATGGCTATATTATTCCAGGTCTGGGCGATGCTGGTGACAAGATTTTTGGTACAAAACACTGGTGATTTAAATCCGATTTATTTCATGCAGCCTGATCGCTGAAATAATCTGCTAATAAAAAACACAGAATTTTCCATGCAGAAAATTCTGTGTTTTTTATTATGCCGAATTAAATTCAGTTTTGTTTTAAGCAAATGGATATAAATGTCAGAGAATTACTCTAAATAAAATTGTCTGACCGGATTAGAAATAAACAAATGTTTTATAGGATAATAAATTGAATAATTGCTGGATAAATAGAATCTGATGTAATCATTTTACATGTTACAGGATGAATATTTTTTATGTTTACAGTTTATCCGATTTGAATATCAGACTTACTGCTAGTCCTGGTTTCTGTTCAGAATTTTGCAGGCGGGAGTCTGCCAGACTAATACTGATGCGCCACTGATCACACAGGGTTTTGACGATTGCCAATCCGAGACCGCTACCGCTTTCATTATTGCCTAAAATGCGGTAAAACGGTTCAAATACCAGTTGACGTTCAGTTTCAGAAATTCCCTGACCATTGTCTTCTATGAGTAAAATTGTTTTGTTATCCGTGGTTGGTCTAATGCAAATGCATATTTGTCCATCAACAGGAGTATATTTGATGGCATTACCCAAAATATTTTTCAAAATGGTATATAAATCATTACTGCAGACAGGCAGATAAACATTTTCGCTGATATCAAAACTTAAATTTTGTTTTTTTTGTTCCGCCAGAGGCAATAATTCAGCAATCAAACCACGCAGTAATGGCATTAAAGCGGTTTGAACATTATCCGTCATAAGATGTTGCTGCTGATGCTGTACTCTGGCCATCGATAATAACTGGGTAAGCAGTTGTTCGGTACGGGCAATACCTGCTTTGATCTGTTCAATAAGCTTATGCTGTTCCTGAATAGTCAATTCCGGTTCATCAAAACGGGCTATTTGCAGGGTAAGTGCGGTGATCGGGGTACGTAATTCATGAGCTGCATAACTGATAAATTTTTTATCATGTTCAATTGCAGCCTGTAACTGACTGAATAAGCGATTAAGTGCGGTAATGAAAGGGCGGATTTCTGTCGGTACGTGTTTGGTATCCAGAGGTGACAAATCATTGGCGTTGCGCGCGGTTAATTCGCTACTCATTTCCTGTGTTGCCCGAAACAGGCGGCGAATCCAGATAGCTGTAAACAGCCATAAAATAGGCATCAGAATAAGAAATGGCCAGACTACACTCAATGCACTGTCTTTAGCTATATGATTGCGGTATGCGGTGCGCTGAGCAATGATTATCCGCTCACGCTCCCGGGTAAGGATATATACCCGCCAGTGCCGGGCTACCGTAGTAAAGTTATGGAAGCCATCCGGTAGTTGCTGTAGATTCTGGACAGCATTTTCATCTCCCATCAGTATATTGAGATAGGGTGAGTCAAGTGTCTGTGCCAGTACACGCGGTTTGGGCAGGGTTCTGGCACTTTCAGGAAAATTAAGGTCTTCCTGTGTATCTTTGCGCAGAATGGAACTGCGCGGATCAAGTAAATGAGCAATTTGCTCCAGCTGAGCATCCTGCAGGTCCTGAGTTTCCCGAAAAGCAGTCTGATAGGCAAGAATATCACCAATGATAGCAATTGAAGTTACTACGATGGTTAAAACCAATAATAAACGCCATTGTAGTGATGAGACTATCCGTGCCGGTCTACCAGCCATCCCAATCCCCGAACATTTTTAATCACATTACTACCCAGTTTTTTTCGAATTCCGTGAATGACCACTTCTACGGCATTGCTTTCTACTTCTTCATTCCAGCCATAAAGTTTTTCTTCAAGTTCCTGCCGTGACAATATCGTACCTGGTTGCAGTAATAAACTGTACAGCAAAGCATATTCTCGTGCTGACAGCCGGGTAACCTGTCCGTTGGCACTTACTTCACGAGTAGCGGGGTTCATGGTAATGGTGCCATTGCTCAGCACCGGAGTTGCATGTCCGCTGCGGCGGCGTAATAAAGCCCGGATACGCGCCAGTAATTCGGAAGGCGCAAAAGGTTTAATTACATAGTCATCGGCACCACTGTCTAGACCATTAATGCGTTCTTCCACCGTGTCACGGGCAGTAATCAGAATAACAGGTAAATCACTATTTTTAGCACGCAAGTGGTGTAATACACACAGACCATCCTGCCCCGGGACACCAATATCCAGTAAGGCAATATCGTAAATATCTGGTTGTAATACCCGTTCAGCTGCCAGCCCGTCAGTAACACAATCAACTGCAAAACCGGCAATATGCAGCATATCGCTTAATGCCTCTGCAATCATTTTGTCGTCTTCAAGAAGTAAGATTCGCATGGGTTAACATTTTTCCGCATAGACTTGTCAATCAGTCTGTTTAAACTCAGACTGTAAAATATCTATGATAACAAAAACCGTTTCAGTATTCCTGAAACGGTTTTATTTAAATGTTAACCGATAAACTGATTAGTTATATTCAGTAGTAGTGGTTTGTTTGGTTGTAGTAGTGCTAGCGGCTGCTTTTCTGGCATGGGATTTTTTAGCATGCACTTTTTTGGCGTGTACTTTTTTAGTAGCTGGTTTCACAGTTGCAGCAGGTTTTACAGTTTTAGCAGCTGGTTTAACGGTACTAGCTGTAGTGGTGGTTGTAGTGGTAGTAGCTGCAGCTGGTTTGGGAGGTGTAGCAAAGGCAGCAGCAGTAGTTAAACCAAAGATAGCACTTACAACAGCAGCAGTAATTTTTTTCATGATAGATCTCCATTTAAAGTAGTTAAAGACAATAACCATCTCGGTTCTTGTTAATGCACAGTATGACTTTAAATACTTAGGCAAGACTTAGCGAAATGTTTTTTATTGTTAAATAAAAGTAATTAAATGTTAATAAATATAGTAAGTATAAAATTGGTTATTAGTTTAGAATTTAAAATAATACTATATTAGAATTAGATGGCTTTGATGTTTTAAGTGTTAATTAATAATAAAATATTAATTATTTCCTTGCTGTGATAATAAATAAAGTTTTTTAAGAATATAAATGTTTATATGGTTTAATATGTGATGGACACTGATATAAATATAAAATATTTAAATTATTTCTTCATGATTAAGATTTAATTTAATACAACTTAAGATACCAGTGTATGTTTTACTTTTGACATACACTGGTAAGAATAAGTTTCTCAGACAGTACGCGCAATTTCCGTAAATGCTTCGGCAGCTAAACCCAGTGTATCTGCAATGATTTCACTGCTATGAGCAGCTGAAACAAAACCCGCTTCATATGCTGATGGTGCAAATGCAGCACCGCGTGATAGCATGGCATGGAAAAACTCTTTAAATAGTATCTGATTAGTGTTTTGCATATCTGCAAAACAGGATGGCAGATTATCAGTAAAGTAGAAACCAAACATACCGCCTTCACTGCGGCTGCTGAAAGGGATATTGGCTTCACGTGCGATTGCCGTCAGACCATCACTAAGCTGTCGGGTATGTTTGCTGAGTGTAGTGTAAAAATCGGGTCGTTGTATGATTTCCAGTGTTTTCAGTCCGGCCGTCACGCATACCGGATTACCGGAAAGAGTACCTGCTTGATAAACAGCACCTAAAGGCGATATATTGGCCATGATGTCTGCACGACCACCGAAAGCTGCTACTGGCATGCCTCCGCCAATTACTTTGCCAATTGTCGTTAAATCAGGCTTAATACCATGGATGGACTGTGCTCCGCCTAGGGCAACACGAAAACCGGTCATTACTTCATCGTAAATAAGAACACTTCCGTACCGTTCTGTAAGTTCCCGCAGTGCCCGAACAAACTCTGTTGTAGCAGGTATCATGTTCATATTACCGGCAATTGGTTCGACAATAACACAGGCAATACTGTCGCCTTTATTGGCAAACGTTTGTTGCAAAGCCTCAACGTTATTATAAGGTAATACCAGTGTATGGCGGCTGAAATCTTCAGGTACACCTGCTGAGCTAGGGTTACCAAAAGTTAACAGACCGGATCCGGCCTTAACCAGCAGACTATCTGAATGACCATGATAACAGCCTTCAAACTTAATAATATTGTCCCGTCCGGTAAAACCTCTGGCCAGACGGATAGTGCTCATGGTTGCTTCTGTACCTGAGCTGACCAGCCGAATCTGTTCCATACTGGGCATGATATGGCGTATTTCTTCAGCAATACGAATTTCATTTTCTGTCGGGGTTCCAAAAGATAAGCCATTTTTGGCCGCCTGACAGACTGCCTGAACAACTTCAGGATGTGCATGTCCGACAATGGCAGGTCCCCATGAGCCGACATAATCAATATATCGTGTTTGATTTTCATCCCATACATACGCTCCCTGAGCTTTATTAATAAAGCGGGGTATGCCTCCGACACTTCCAAACGCCCGAACAGGAGAATTTACTCCCCCGGGAATAATGGTTTTTGCTTTTTCAAAAAGCTGCTGGTTTCTATCCATGATTATGACCTCTGCTTTATTGGAATATCAGATACCTTGCATTCAGGGATTAATCATACTATCGATTACACTTAAAGGTTAATTGTCTTTAGCCTTTGGACAGGTATCCGGGAGATAAAATAAATTATCATTACAGCATTAAATATACTCAATTAAGAAAATAAATTTTTATTACATATTAATATAATAATTTTTACTACTGATATCTGATTAAGCAATATTCATCTTATTTTTCTGAAAATATAAAGAGTCTATAGCAAATTGTAAAATCATAAGTTATATACAAAAAATCGAGCTAAGATTTTTTAGATTTAAAATAGTATAACTATATGATAATTATGTTTTTAGCTAAAATAATGGTCTGAGTTGTCAGATTTTTGGCAATAAAAGGATAAATTATTAAATAAGCGTACGCAGAATGCGAATTAGACGCGGAAAATTTGCCAGATGCTGCACCCACTGATAAATCATCAAGGTATAACTCTCCTGTACAATGAAGCGTAATTTCGACTGAGTTGCAGTATATCGGGTAGTCGGAGTAGGAGAAACCTGTACATTTAAACCCAGATCCCGAGCCATAAAACACGCACGTGCCAGATGGTATGGATCACTGACTATAATAAAACTTTCTAAATCATTGTCTTCTGCTATGGCTTTTGCATTAACCAGATTTTGCCAGGTATCACGCGAATGATTTTCATAAATAATATCATTGGCATCTACGCCGTTACGGATAGCATAGCGTCGTCCGACGGCTGCTTCTGTCATGAAACCGGCTCTGGGGCTGCCACCAGTAAAGAGAATTTTTTTTACTATGCCGGCACGATACAGATTAATGGCATGATTGATACGTTCACGGAATACTGGTGAAGGACGTTTGTCCCATGCTGCTGCACCAAGCACAATAGCAGCATCGGATTCTGTTAATAATTTTTGTGGATGACCAAACTGGTAGACGGTGGCAACACTAAAAGCATAATTGGCCACAACGAACAAACAACATCCGGCAATCACCGTGCGCAGACAATACCAGAAACCGAAACGTGAACCAGAGCTCATTTATTATTCGAGTAAAGCTTCAATATTCGTTAATGGGCGGCCGATAGCGGCATGTTCGCCGTATACAGCTATAGGACGTTCGATCAGAATCGGGTGTGTAGCCATCGCGGCAATCAGTGTATCTTCATCCGCCTCGCGCAAATTCAATTGTGTAAACAGATCATCTTTACTACGCATCATTTCCCGAGCTGAATTGATGGCCAGTTTTTGTTTAAGTGAACGAATTTGTGCCTCAGATAAAGGCTCGGTCAGGTAGGGAATGACTTTGGTATTTACATTGCGTACCCGAAGTAAAGACAGGGCTGCCCGCGATTTAGAGCAATTCGGATTGTGGTACAGTATGACGGTATTTGTCATGATTATCCCTGAACTTCTAAAAATAAAAAATCTAAATTGGAAGTGTGGACGAAACTTCAAATTTTGACAAGTATTATTAATTATTCTAAAGCTAAAGCTGAATTAATGTGCCGGATGTAAATAAATTATCTGTTTTTAAATATGTGTTTCAATTGATTTATACAAAATAAAAATAAATAAACCCCTTAACTGCTAATGTTTTTGCTGCAAAATTGTATATGAATTATTCTATAATAATTGCTATTAAAAGTAATATTAAGGTAATGATATGTTTCCGTCTGCCGGAGTCTTAAAAAAAATATTTTTAATTAGTGCGCTGTTTCTGAGTTGTATTCATGTACATGCTGCAGAATTACAAAACTGGCCTCAGCGTACACCGGCCACTTTACCAACTAATTCCCCGATACTGGTGGTTAATGTCTGGGCAACATGGTGTAAACCTTGTCGTAGTGAAATAGCTATGCTTTCGCGCTGGTATCAGCAACAACGAACTTCAGGGAAGAAAACCATTGCTGTCGTTGGTGTATCTTTAGATAATGATGCAAATTTACAACGCTTTACTCAGCAGATGTCATTACCGTATCCGTTATACCGTTATACAGGTTCGGATAGCCGCGCATGGATGCAACGTTTAGGCAATAATATTGGCGGAGTACCTTTTACTCAGGTTCAGGCACCTAAATGCGGTTTTCATCGGGCATTGATAGGTACACTGAGTGAAATAAAGCTGAATCAAGTGATTGCTGAAGCCAGACAGCAGTGTAAACAGCACAAGGTTCGTTTATAGATTTTCCTGTAGGTCAAGATTAAAGTGGGTGCCACGGTTCATTTGCTGATTCAGTCCGTCCTGTACCATTAATAACGCAGTTACCAGTGACAGCTTATGTTGCTGATTTATGGTTTGCCGATACCAGTATTGTAATATTTTATGCAGCGTGAGCATTTCATCAGTTCGCCGGCAAATTCCAAAATAACGGCTCATGGAGTGTTGCAGTGCTTGCATGCTGAAAGAAGGGATATCCTGAATCGGATGAGGTTGTTCCGGGAAAATAATTTCCTGCCAGGTTAATTCTGATGAATTCATCTGCTGATTGATTGGCCATATTTGCGGATGTTCTTTAGAAGCAACTATCGATGCCGCGGCATTGCGTCCGGTTACGACACATTCAAGTAAAGAATTACTGGCTAGACGATTGGCACCATGTAGCCCGGTACAGGCAGTTTCACCTATAGCATACAACTGAGCCATATCGGTACGCCCATCGGTGTCTGTAACAATGCCACCACAGGCATAGTGTGCTGCTGGTGCTACCGGAATTAATTCACGAGTGATATCCAGACCCAGTTGCAGACAATGTTGATGAATTTGCGGGAAATGTGCGCGGATAAAGCTTTCAGGTAAATGAGTGATATCCAGATACACACAGTGATGGCCGGTTTTGGCTATTTCGCTGGCAATGGCGCGTGCAACAATATCACGCGGAGCCAGCTCGGCACGGTTATCGTATTTAGGCATAAAGCGCCGGCCTTGCTGATTACGTAAAATACCTCCTTCACCTCGTACAGCCTCAGAAATTAGAAAACACGGATTTTCGGGTAAGGCAAGTGCTGTGGGATGGAACTGTACAAAAGCCAGATTTTGCGTTCTGCAACCAGCCAGAGCCGCTAAAGCAACTCCTTGTCCATTTGCTGTTACCGGATTGGTGGTCAGAGGGAATAATTGTCCCAATCCTCCGGTTGCCAGTACAGTATGCTTAGCCTGAATAGTTACGGTCTCATCAGTTTGTGCCATCTGTACGACTGCTCCAGTACAAACTGAATTTTCATACACTAAATCGATAACACAGCTATGCGGCAAAATATGAATATTTGGTCGTGCTGATAGCTGTTGTTGGAGTGTATGAGTAATACTGTGACCAGTATGATCTGCCGCATGTACGATACGCCGCCGGCCATGTCCGCCTTCACGTGTCAGATGCAGGCGACCATTCTCACGGGTAAATTCCACGCCATGGGCGCATAACCATTCAATAGCACTGTTGCCTTCAGCCAGAATTTCGGCAGTTTGTTTTTCATTGCAGCAGCCGGCACCGGCTATAAGCGTATCCTTAATATGTTCGGCTACACTGTCTGCCTGATCAATAACAGCTGCTACTCCGCCTTGTGCCAGATTACTGGCACAGGTTGATAAATCTTCTTTTGCCAGCAAAGTAATGTGAAAATTTTCCGGTAAAGATAAGGCTACCGTCAGCCCGGCCAAACCGGCACCAATAATCAAAACATCAGTAGTATTAACAGAGCAGGGTGTGATATTGGTCATGTTGGCTAATCCAGTGAGCAAAAATATCGGGTGAATGGTTTTCTGTATGGTGAAGATTGGTCTTATCAGTATGAAATTCCCGCCATGCAGTTGAAAAATCAAGCATACGCTGTATGGAAATACCAGCCTGTTTACCTAAAGCAGAAGGTAGATCAATTTTATGATGTTCTGGTTTGCTTAAAGCATCTATACAGGCTTGTAATCCGTTCATAGCCATCCAAGGGCAGAAAGCACAAGACTTGCAGGTGGCACCATTGCCTGCAGTAGGCGCAGCCAGAAAGGTTTTTTCCGGAGCATGTTTATGCATTTCATGTAATATGCCCTGATCTGTCGCTACAATAAATGTATCTGCCGAATCGTGAATTGCTGCCTGCAACAGACGGCTGGTAGAACCTACTACATCAGCTAAAGCAACTACAGCAGCCGGTGATTCAGGATGAACCAATATTTTGGCATGCGGATAGCGTGCTTTCATTAAAGCCAGTTCCTGACCTTTAAATTCATTATGTACCAGACAGGAACCTTGCCAGAGCACCATATCTGCACCAGTCTGATTCTGAATATATTCTCCAAGATGTCTGTCCGGACCCCAGATAATTTTTTTTCCTTGGGCATGTAAAAAAGAAACAATTTCCAGAGCAATTGACGAAGTAACGACCCAGTCAGCCCTGGCCTTAACTTCGGCACTGGTATTGGCGTAAACCACAACTGTCCGATCCGGATATTGGTTGCAGAAAGCAGTAAATTCTTCTGCCGGACAACCCAGATCAAGAGAGCAGGTGGCTTCAGTATCGGGCATAAGAATAGTTTTTTCCGGACTGAGTATTCGTGCTGTTTCGCCCATAAATTTCACTCCGGCTACCAATAATGTCTTTGCCGGATGCTGTGCTCCGAAACGTGCCATTTCCAGTGAATCACCAACCATGCCGCCAGTAGCCAGAGCCAGATCCTGCAATTCCGGTTCAACATAGTAATGTGCCAGCATCACAGCTTGCTGTTGCTGTAATAAAGCTTTTACCTGTTCAATATATTTTTGCTTTTGCTGCCGGTCCAATTGCTGTGGAATTTTAGCCCAGGCACATTGCAGCACAGCAGATTCATCTTTAGTAGTTTGTGCAGCATTCTCAGTAGCTGCAACTGATGACAATTGTGGTTTTTCGTAATCGAATGCACGCCATTGATTGGTACTTTGCATAATTGCTCCTGAAAGGAATAATTAATTATGCTCATAATGAGTATATAAGGCAATACGAAAAAACCAAAAACTCGAATAAACTCGACTGAATGAGATAATTAGTTGAATTCAGTTAGATACAACGGTGCTTTTGCGGTAATGTACTCAATCAGTGAATTTTGTTTTTTTGCGACAAATTCTTTACAATTAGCCAGCTTTAATAAAGGAGTTTATCCGCATGCACTCTTCAGCTGAATATTCATCTTCAAGTTATAGCGACAGTGCAGCTGAACTCGTGGCGGTATTGTTTGCTGTTACCGATTTTAGTGCGCGGGTACTTACCATAAACGATGGAAAACTATTGCCATATGGTCCGCTGAAGCCTGTACATCATTCTTTACAGGCTGGTGCCAGAACTTGGGTACATCAGCAGACAGGTCAGCCATTAGGCTATATGGAACAGTTATATACATTTGTTGATGTCAAACGCAGCCATCATTGCGGCCATGCTGTAATTAATATCAGCTATCTCGGACTGGTAAAAGAAGCTGCTGAGAGTGGTTTAAAGCTGGAAGCCAAATGGCATGACTGGTATGAATTTTTTCCTTGGGAAGACAGCAGACTGCCTCAGCATAAGCATAAGCAGATACTTGATCAATTAATCCTGCCGATGCAGAACTGGGTAGATGCTGCTCCGAATCAGGAAATCCGCAATCAGCGTCAGCAGCGTCTGAATTTATGCTGGGGGATAAACGGGCAGCAATGGCTGGCAGAAAATGCTCTGTTGCGTTATGAATTGATGTATGAAGTT
Source organism: Snodgrassella sp. ESL0323 (assembly GCF_013346865.1). Taxonomy (NCBI): domain Bacteria; kingdom Pseudomonadati; phylum Pseudomonadota; class Betaproteobacteria; order Neisseriales; family Neisseriaceae; genus Snodgrassella; species Snodgrassella sp. ESL0323. The sequence continues at coordinate 74,284 of NZ_JAAEDT010000013.1, forward strand.
GGCATGATCACTGAATCTCCCTATTTCGACGGTCGTCTGCCGGCTATGCTGACCGGTCGCTCCATGCAGTTTAATCATCGCCGTATTCTTGCTACTGCTGTATCTCGTTTACGAGCTAAATTACAGTATCGTCCGGTAATTTTTGATTTAATGCCGCCTCAATTTACTCTATATCAGTTGCAGAGAAGCATAGAGGCGCTGAATGGCGTAGATTTACATAAACAGAATTTTCGCAGATTAATCAACAATCAGCAGCTGGTTGTGCCAACCGGAACCACAGTAGTGGCTGAGCGCGGACGTCCGGCACAGCTGTACCGTTTTAATGAAAATGTTTTACAGGAAAGTCTGCTCTCCGGTTACAGATTACCATTAATTAATAACCATATTCAGTAATTCGGATAGCATAATTGTTATCAATTCTGTTGATAAAATAGAAATTTTCTAATTAAAAATTTTTGATTCTTGGTTTTAAACAAATAAATCTGATTAATTTGCTGAATTTAAAAACTACCACTTTTCAAATTTATCTGCTTATTATTTGTTAACGTATTTTCAGACTTTGACTACTGATATATACTCCAAAAGAGTATATATCAGGGCTTAACAATATGATTAGCGATTTACCAGAAATAATTACCCGGCCACTGGTACAGGCTGCACTGTCAGAAGATTTAGGCAGACGCGGAGATGTTACCTCACAGGCAGTGATACCGGCAGACAGGATGGCCGCATTCAGTATTGTAACCAGAGTGCCCGGTGTGGTATGCGGCTTAGAGCTGGCCCGGCAGAGCTTCGCTCTGATGAATGAAAATCTGGAATTTACTGCATACAAAAATGATGGTGATATTATCGCTGCCGGTACAGTGCTGGCCCGGGTTGCCGGTAATGCGCGTGCTATTCTCGCTGCCGAACGCACAGCGTTAAACTTTCTGACGCATCTTAGCGGAATAGCCACTACAACTCATGAAACTCAGAAATCTATAGCCCATACCGGAGCTCAGCTGACGTGTACACGTAAAACCATACCTAATTTGCGAATAGTCCAGAAATATGCAGTAAGAATGGGCGGGGGATGTAATCATCGTATGGGTCTGGATGATGCCATACTGATTAAGGACAATCACATAGCGCTTAGCGGGGGAGATATTATTACTGCTGTTAAGCAAGCTAAATCTTATGCCGGCCATTTGATTGCAGTGGAAGTAGAAGTTGACACATTGGAGCAACTGCGTCAGATTCTGGATGAAGGCGTCAGTTTGGTATTGCTGGATAATATGTCAATAGAAGAAATGCGAACAGCTGTGAGCTGGTGTAAGGGACATTGTCAGACTGAGGCTTCAGGTAATTTGCGACCGGATACTGTGGTAGCTGCTGCAGAAACAGGCGTAGATTTTCTGGCGATGGGCTATTTGACCCACAGCGCACGCTATCTGGATATTGGTCTGGATTATGCAGATAATCAGAATATTCTGAAAAAGTGAAAATAATCAAAAATTTTGTTTTAGAACAAATATTATACTATCATTAATTAGTACAATAATATTTATTTTATAAGAATAAATATTATTTAATAATGAAAAAACTAATTACCTGGTATAGCTGTTTTTGTTTGTTGTTGCCATTAACGGCGTATGCGGTGGTAGTCAATGATGTTACCGGTATGACGCCGGTAGAGATGTCCTCTGTGATACAGCCTGAATCAACCGAGGAGGTTGCAAAGCTGGTTAAGCACACAACCGGTCCCATTAGTATAGCTGGTGGTAAATACAGTATGGGCGGGCAAACTGCTGTTCAGAATGGCGTACAAATAGATACTCAAAAACTCAATCATGTAATTGCTTTTGATCCTGAACAAAAACTTTTAACTATAGAAGCAGGTGCAAACTGGCGTCAGGTACAGGAGCTGATTGATCCATATGGATTATCTGTGAAAATCATGCAAAGTTTGGCTGATTTTAGTATTGGTGGTTCTTTAAGTGTTAATGTACATGGTCGATATATGGGGTCAGGTCCTATTATCCTGTCTGTTGAACAAATTAAAATAGTACTGGCAGATGGTTCAATAGTTTTAGCCAGTCCGCAAGAAAATTCGGATATTTTTTATGGTGCTATTGGTGGCTATGGTGCACTAGGAGTTATCACAGAAGTAACATTACGCCTTACTGAAAATGTAAAAGTAAAACGAATTAATGATGTAATGCCGATTAGTCAGTATTCCTCTTATTTCTCTGAGCAGATTCGTTCTGACAGAACGGCCATATTTCATAATGCCATTATTTATCCTCCTGATTTCAAAAAGGTCAGAGCAGTGACTTTTAAGCAGACTGATGAACCATTAACTATTTCTGCCCGTTTAAGACCTCTTTCTGCACCAACACGCAAACGCCAAAGACAATTGAAAATTGTTGCTGCATCGGATTTTGGTAAAGAATTGCGCAAATTATATGATGATGCCTATTTTGTAAAACAGCCAGTAATGATGCGTAATTATGAAGCCAGCTTAGCAGTAGCGCTTTTAGAGCCTATTTCCATGCACGATAAAAGTTTTGCTTTGGAAGAATATTTCATACCAGTAGAAAAGTTTGATGATTTTTATCCGCAGATGATCGACATCCTGAAAAAGCATCAGGCAAATATTATCAATATCTCTATTCGCCATGCTAATCCTGATAGTGGTTCTTTGCTGGCATGGGCTCAAACTGAGGTATTTGCTTTTGTGATTTATTATCAGCAAGGAACTGATGAACAGAGTAAAAAACAGGTAGGAATATGGACACGGGAATTAATAGATGCGGCATTGGCAAACGGAGGTACTTATTATTTACCTTATCAATTGCATGCAACTGAGGAGCAATTTCAGCGAGCATACCCACGGGCAGCAGAATTTTTTAAGCTTAAAGAGCGCTTAGATCTAGAGAATAAATTTAGTAATCTATTTCTGGAGCGGTACCGTCCGGCAACCACTCACTAGACATTGGGTTTGAACTTAGCTTTGAGCGAATTGAATATTTCCAGAATAGGGATGAAAAACTGGTGTGGTATATTATCGCCACACCAGTAATCAGAAAAAAAATCAGTTAATTATCCGTAGCGGCGCTGAAATTCCTGCATGAACTCCACTAAAGCTTCAACCCCCTGTATGGGCATGGCATTATAAATACTCGCCCGCATTCCACCCATTGATTTATAGCCTTGTAATCCGCTCAAACCATGAGCACCGGCTTGCATTACAAATATCTTATCCAGCTCTTTTGTAGGTGTATGAAAAATAACATTCATCTGTGAGCGTGCATGCTGTTTCACATTATTGATATAAAATCCATTGCTGTTATCGATAGCAGAATACAAAGTTTCAGCTTTAAGGGTATTAATGGCTTCCATCTGTTCCACACCACCGTGAGTTTGCAGCCAGCGAAATACCAGACCTGAAATATAAATCGGGTAAGTTGCCGGAGTGTTGTACATTCCCTGCCGGCTGATATGACTTTGATAATTCCACACATCAGGTATTCGTTCAGAACAGCGATCAAGCAGATCTTCTCGAATAATCACAATAGTAGCACCTGATGGTCCGATATTTTTTTGTGCACCGGCATAAATAACGCCAAAATCTGCCACATTTACTGGTCGTGATAAAATTTCGCTCGACATATCGCAGATGACAGGGGGCAAACCATCTGGTTTGGGAATGTTGCGATATTGTAGGCCATGTACTGTTTCATTAATGCAGTAATGAACAAATGCAGAATTTGGATCCACATCCCAGCTTTCAACCGGCGGTACATCTGTGTAGTTATATAAATCACCACCATGTGCTGCCAGATGTATTTCTGCATCGGAAAGTTTACCCATCTGGCTGTGTGCGATACGGCTCCAGTTACCGGAGACTACTGAATCAACCCGCTTAAAACCATTGGCCAGATTCATTACGACCATATTGAACTGGGCACTGGCACCGCCCTGCATGAACAAAACTTTATAGTTGTCCGGAATATGCATAAGCTGGCGCAGATCCTGCTCGGCATGGTGCAGAATACTAATAAAAGCATCTGATCGATGGCTCATGGTCATGACTGAGCAACCAGTACCATTATAATCCAGCATTTCAGCCTGTGCTGTTTCTAATACGGCCTCTGGCAGTATTGCAGGACCGGCAGAAAAATTGTATGTGTTCAGTGTTGTCATGAATAAATTTAAACCTGTTACAGAAATGTACTGTTGTTGATTAATTTCAGTCCGTTTGATGGTTGTGTATACACCGGCAGTCTGTTTACAGATTAATGTTGCAATCTGTCAGTGAACTGGTGAAATTCTAGTTGCTTGATAATGGGAACGCAAATACAAAACCGTTTTGCATGTAAAGTAGCAAAAGTATGGTTATTTCTGCCTGTTAGTATAATGGATTTAGTTTAAACCACTTTTTTTTTACGTTTGAACAGGTAATTTTTCTATAAATAATCGGATTTATTCTGAGATAAGCCATCAGTCATATCTTTATATTCAGCCCTCACTGCTTTTATCCAGCGGGATAATATTGGTTGCTCCCAGTTTTTGTAGTTCCTGTAATACATATTCCCAGGCTTCTGGCAAAAAAGCAGAATTTTCACCATGAGTTTTCAGACCGAATTCGAGACGGTAATAATGTATTTGTTCTTCTGCCGGTAAATCATCACGAATGGTGGGTAAACTAAAAGTTTTAATCCCAGGCCAGCTGTGTTCAATTGCTTCCATCAATGGCGTAATTTTGGACTCAGGCACACCATCAACCAGAGCTGCTTTAGTTACCAGTTTTTGCCGGAAAAAATTCTGCTGGTAATATTGACTCAGTACCCACTGCGCCATGGGGTGTGCCATTTGGGGAAAGCCCGGGAAAAAATAATGCTCATTGATTGAAAAACCGGCAATGTTATTGAAAGGATTAGGTATCAATGCTGAGCCCAGTGGAAACTCAGCCATTTTTGTCCGTTGCAAATGTGCAGGGCTGTCAAGAGTATCTCCCTGTTTCAGTGAAATAGCTTCAATTGCTTTTAGTGCTTCCGGATGAGGTGTTAACGGTAGGTTTAATGCCTTTGCACAGGCCTGGCGAGTATGGTCGTCTGGTGTGGCACCTATGCCGCCGGTAATAAAAACAGGTATTTTTTCTTTAAATGATTCAATAAGCTGTCTGGTAATGACTGCCTGATCATCTGGTAAATATTGCGCCCAGGCCATATATAAACCGTGTTGTTGTAATAATTGTTTGAAAAAAACAAAATGGCTGTCCTGACGCGAACCATTCAGAATTTCATCACCAATTATAATGATACCGAATTGCATAAGAATACTCCTGTATTTGCGGCAGTTGTTGCATGATAGTTATATCTGTCTGCCGAATAAAACATGACTGTTGTTTTATGTGTTGAATTATTTTAATGTGCAAGTGTAGTGTTATTTTAGCAAGGATGTACTTATGAATATCAAAAAATTAGCAGTTTCCGCTCTGATTGCCGGCAGTCTTGCTGCCTGTGCACATACATCTGACCGTAAGGTAAGTATGCGTGCCGTCACTGTTCCGCAGTTAAGTGCCGTCACTGTTCCGCAGTTAAATGCCTATGACTGGCAGCTGGCTGAAGCTACTGACCGGCAAGGCCAGCCGTTACCAGGTTTTGCAGCCGGCTCATCTATGATATTGAATTTTTCCGGTCAGCGGCTGAATATTTCCGGTGGCTGTAATAATATCAGTTCTAACTATCAGTTAAATGATCAGGATATGCAAATTCAGGCTCCGGTAAGCACTATGAAAGCCTGTGCGCCTGATATTATGGCGCAGGACTCTGCAGTTGTGGCTTTTATGAATGGTCAGATATTACATGTAGGGCTGCTTAATGCTGAAAACGACCAGAATGCGCAGCCAGAATTATGGATTGAAAACCGGCGCGGGGAACATTTGCTCTGGCGCGGTGTTCCTGCTGCCGTTGCTCAGTATGGTCAGCCTACTGTGGTATTTTGGGAAATAAGTCCGCAAACCCAAACCTGCCAAACTGCACAGGGCGCAGCCCAGTGTTTGAAAGTCAGAGAAGTTAGCTACAATGATCAGGGGGTTAAGGTTAAAACTGGTGTGTGGCGTAATTTTGCCGGCAAGATTGATGGCTGGCAGTTTAATCCGCAGGAAAATCAGGTATTACGTCTGAATGTATATGAAGTTAAACCGGATGATGTAACGGGTACAGCTACAGATAATCAGTATGTTTATAAGCTAGATCAGATAATCGAGCGCTCTGTGGTGACGTCACCGAAACGTAAATATAAATAGATTTTTATATTTTTATAATAGTTAAATAAAAAGGCAATGAAAAATCATTGCCTTTTTATTTATCGGATATTTTATATTCTATACTTTTGAAAGTTGAGAATTTACTGTTGTAAATAAACATCTGGTTCATTGTATGCATTATTCAGTATTAAAGTTTGTCTGTTATTACGCTGAGTAATTTTACCTCTACGGGTAACTGATTTGCTTTGTCCGTCTTTACTAATCTGATTCTGATAAGTGAAATTCTGATTCGGATCAAGATGAAAGGATGTTGTTTCCCAATATTGATGGCACTCCGGCTGTTTACAGTTTTTAAACAGCTTAACCTGATTATCATTCTGAATAGCTGAAGCGGATAATCTGTCGATTTCCTTTTCAATTAGCTGTTGCTGATAGTACATCTGGGCTATGATTTTTTCAGTTTCATTAAATTCATTATTATTAATAACTTCTTTATGACTAGCAGCGAGTGCAGAGTTTGTGAAAATCAAAGTAACAGAAAGTAGTAAAACAGATTTAAGTGTATTCATATATTTTTGTTAAGCAAGATATCAATCCTTTGATTTGAATCTGATATCTTGCTTGGTCTTATAGATATTAAAAAATAACAATCATTTGTATAAATTGTACATTAAATAGATAAAAATATTCTCCAATAAACACCAGTCATTAACTGTATGTGAAAGTAAATTAAAATGGTTTACAGTTTGCCCAATGGCTGAGATTACTGGCGCTTGCACTACTGTTATTGGCGTCTGTACTACTATTATTCTCTCCCCAGCACAATAACATACCACGAACACTATCATAAACAATGGATTTTTCTTCCCCGCTGTTTGCTGCAGTAGGAGTGGCTGTCAGGGAATAATTATCAGATTCATATGTGCCGGAAAAGGTGAAAAATTTTGCGCTTTTATTTTGTTTGAGCTCTTCAGAATATCCACTGAATGTATTGTTTTTAGCATAATACTTTTCCAGATTGCTAACATTTTGCATTAGGTCGGCACGGGCATTTTGTTCGCGGGTTTTTATTTGATAGTTTTTGTATGATGGGAAGACAATCGCTGCCAATATGGCAAGAATGGTAATAGTGACCATCATTTCAATCAATGTAAACCCCTGATTTTGACGTTGCATTATATTCTCTTTCTTTTAAAATGCTTATGATTAATTGTTTTCAACAATAGTATTGTCAGGCTGTACCAGCACATATGGCATAACAACTACTGCCCACATTGGCTGGTTACAATCATAATATTGTTGCGCCATTATATCGCTTACTTTACCAATTTTACCTTCTTGAATCAAAAGTGCAATGGCAGCGGAGTTATCAGTAGCTATCATGTGGGCTATATTGACCAAATCCAGTTCTGGTGCAACATATATGCAAACACCCCGGGCAAAGTGAGTTTGCAGTTCATGCCAGTTGATACGGGCAGTTTCAAGATTGATTTTCTGGTCTAATGGTATTTCATTGGTGGTTGCAAGATTTTTTGGATACATGGCTGGATAAATACTCGTTTTAAAGGCAATTCATAACCCATGATACAGATGATATTTATAGCAGGCAAAGCGCTTGAATGCATACTGTTTAAATGCATCTGGATTATATGAGGCTGTTATGTTTTTTACCCATTGGCTGTTTTTATCAGCAGTGCAGATTGCTGATCAGTTAATAGTAGTGAGGCAATAAGTATAATTAGTGGTGGCACTAATATTGTAAGAAATTTATTTAGTGTTATATAGCATCATGTAGGCTGAGGGTAACTTCTCATGAAAATAACCGTGTGGTTATTGGATTTAGTTGCTATTGATCTTACTCAATTCAATGATGATCACGGCAGCTGTGATGTTGATAGCCGGACTAATCACCAATAGTGTGCAATTTAAATCGGCCAGCTTTCTAGCCGCCAGGCACCGTCCCAGAACAGCCATTCCATTTTCGCCGCAGTAAGAAAGGCTTCTGTCATCTGTGCTTGAATGTCTGGCATACTATTGGCAGCCAATTGATCAGCAATATCTACCACGGTGATAACATCCTGTTTGAACGCTTCACTGGCATAAGTACTAATCCAGGCATGATACGGATGATTAGATGCAAGCTGTTGCTGCTGTAAGGCCTCTCCAACCTGCTGATACAAATAAAAACACGGTAAAATACTGGCTACTGCGACTGCCAGCGGTTGTGTGGTTAGCTGCTGGTATAAATAACCAGTATACAGTGCAGTCGCAGGCATGGTTTGGTAGGTCAGTGAAGTAGATTTCTTTAAAAAGTATTGATGAACTATTTGCTCTGCTTCAATGGTGGCCATAGCAAAATGCAAAAATTGTTTCTGATGGCTGCTGTTGTGACATTTTGCTCCGATAGTAGCTAATATGCTCCGGTATTCGGCCAGATATAAGGTATCTTGTTCAAGATAATGATTAAATCGTGTTTGTGTTAGAGAGCCATTTGCCAACTGGACTATAAAAGGGTGTTGCATAATTTGATGATAAATAGGCTGAACTGCATCAATGGCTTGTTTACTCCAAGTCATTATGATCCTTTCTAATATATATTAAAGATTAATCAGTAAAAATAAATCTTTAGTAACTTAAATTACCCTGAAATTTTGTTAAGTATAGCCTAGTTCCATTTTTATACCTGGACTGGTCGCAAAATTACCATTAATCACTGCAAAATCTATTTCATGAGGTAATTGAGCAGCTAGATATAGGCGTAAACACATATATACTGAGCCAGGCTGCCTAACAAAACAAATAAATGCCAGATACCATGTCCATGACGAATTTTTTCATCATTGACAAACCAGTATATGCCGATACTGTATGCCAGCCCGCCGGCAGTCAGCCAGAATAACCCTGGTGCAGACATCCGGTGAATCAACGGATAAATAGCAACAATAATCAACCAGCCCATAATCATATACAGGACTAATGACAGAATACGGGTTTCACTTTTACGTCCGATAGTCACTTCCTGAATAATACCAAATATTGCCAGTCCCCATGATATGCCAAAAATTGACCAGCCCCAGCCTCCGTGTAATGTGGTAAGGGTAAAAGGTGTATAACTGCCTGCAATTAACAGATAAATTGCACAATGATCAAATTTTTGTAATACCGCTTTGGCTCGATGAGAATAAATTGAATGATAAAGTGTAGATATACCATATAAGAATATTAGACTGGCACCATAAATGGCTGAGCTGACAATACGGTAAGCATCTCCGTACATGGCGGATTTAATTAATAAAAATACGGTGCCTGTAATGGCAAGAATAAAACCGATAAAATGAGAGTACGCATTAAAGCGTTCACCGCGATACATATTTTGCTTGCTAAGGTAATTTGTGAGATGACTATCGTTTCACTAGCGCCCTAAAGGTGCAAGTGTTTTTTATTTTTATTATTGTGCCGGTATTTATCCACGTGCAGGTCTATGGCTGTTCAACTGCTTGCAAGCACAGTAAAATAGACAATTTTGCAGACTATCAGAAATTTCACGTCATGCTGACTTTTCAGGAAATTATTTTTACATTACAAAACTATTGGGCTAAACAGGGCTGCGTGGTGTTACAGCCATTGGATATGGAGGTAGGAGCGGGTACCAGCCATCCGGCAACCTGTTTGCGTGCATTGGGGCCGGAACCATGGTTTGCAGCCTATGTGCAGCCGTCACGCCGTCCTAAGGACGGGCGTTATGGTGAAAATCCAAATCGTCTGCAACATTATTATCAGTTTCAGGTCGCTCTGAAGCCTGCTCCTGATAATATTCAGGAGTTATATCTGGCATCTTTACAGGAACTGGGTATAGATCCCTGTCAGCATGATATCCGTTTTGTTGAAGATGACTGGGAAAATCCGACTCTGGGCGCCTGGGGACTTGGCTGGGAAGTCTGGCTCAATGGTATGGAAGTGACTCAGTTTACTTATTTCCAGCAGGTAGGCGGTATGGACTGTTCGCCTGTATTGGGTGAAATTACCTATGGTATTGAGCGGCTGGCAATGTATCTGCAGGGTGTTGAAAATGTCTATGATCTGGTTTGGGCTAAAACTCATGATGGCCGGATTGTCACCTATGGTGATGTATATCATCAGAATGAAGTCGAGCAGTCTACTTATAATTTTGAATTCAGTAATGCAGAATGGTTACTGGCACAGTTTAATTATTATGAAACCGAAGCAAAACGTTTGCTGGCTGTAGAGGATGTCAGTCTTGCATTACCTGCCTATGAATTAGTACTTAAGGCAGGACATACATTTAATTTGCTTGATGCACGCGGTGCTATTTCTGTAACCGAACGGGCTGCTTATATCGGCCGTGTTCGTGCTTTAAGCCGTGCAGTTGCACAAAAATATGTTGAAAGCCGTGAAAAACTTGGTTTTCCATTACTGAATAAAAATACAACTAATCAGACTGCCTGAAACTGAATGAAAGTAATACTTGCATGAATGCTCCTTTATTAATTGAACTGCGTACTGAAGAATTGCCACCAAGGGCACTGAATAATCTGGGTGAAAGTCTGGCCGCCGGAGTTGTTGAGGGTCTGGAAAAAGCACAGCTGATTAATGGTGTGGCTGATTATCAGGTATTTGCTGCACCCAGACGGCTGGGTGTTCTGGTGCAAAATGTTAAAGCGGTGCAGGCAGACCAGCAAATTGTGAAAAAAGGTCCCAGTGTAACAGCGGGTATGAAAGATGGTGAGCCTACTAAGGCTTTGCAGGGATTTGCCCGCAGTAATCAGGTAGAAATCAGTCAGCTTAGCCAGATTAATGATGCCAAACAAATGGTATTTGCCTATGAATATACTCAGGCCGGTTTACCACTGAATGCCTTGTTAAGCGATATATTGAATCAATCTATCAAAAAACTGCCTATTCCGAAAGTGATGCACTGGGGTAGCAGTACCTTTACTTTTGTCCGGCCTGTACATGGACTGGTGATGATGCATGGTACTGAAACGGTTGCTGGCAGTGTCCTGGGATTAAACAGCCAGAACTGGACTTTAGGTCATCGTTTTTTGAGTAAAGACAGAATTATTTTTAACCATGCTTCAGATTATGAAAAAGTATTATTGGAGCAGGGTAAAGTAGTAGCCAGCTTTGCCGAGCGCCGAGCCCGTATTGAGCAAGGTTTATCTGTAGCGGCTGATGCACTACATGCTCAGGTAGCCTATGCAGAAGGCTTGCTGGATGAGGTTACAGCTTTGGTTGAATGGCCGGTAGTTCTACAGGCAGGTTTTGATGAGCGCTTTTTACAAGTGCCGCAGGAATGTCTGATTTTAACCATGCAGCAAAATCAGAAGTATTTTCCGCTGTTAAACAGTGATGGCAAACTAATTAATCGTTTCCTGCTGGTATCTAATCTGCAAACAGAAAATCCGGTACATATTATTCATGGAAATGAGCGTGTATTACGAGCCCGTCTGGCAGATGCCGAATTTTTCTACCGTCAGGATCAGAAAACGACTCTTGAAAGTCGTCTGCCTCGTCTGCAAAACGTGGTTTATCACAATAAGCTGGGTAGTGTTGCAGAAAGAGTTCAGCGTATTACTCAGCTGGCAAAAGCTATTGCACCGCTACTTAATGCTGATGTAGATAAGGCTGTACGTGCTGCTGAGCTGGCTAAAGCTGATTTACTGACCGACATGGTAGGGGAGTTCCCTGAGCTACAGGGAATTATGGGTAAATACTATGCTTTGCATGATGGTGAAAATGCTGATGTTGCTGTAGCAATTGAGCAACATTACTGGCCGCGTTTTGCTAATGATGCTTTACCGGACAATTTAACTGGTACAGTGGTTGCTCTGGCAGATAAACTGGAAACTTTGCTCGGTATCTGGGGTATCGGGCTTATTCCGACCGGGGATAAAGATCCGTATGCGTTGCGCCGCAGTGCACTGGGTATTTTACGAATGCTGATGCAGCACAATCTGGCGCTGAAGCCATTATTACAGGCAGCATTTGATACATTTGCTTCAGGCAGACTGGCTGAAAATACTGTCAGCGAAGTGGCCGGGTTTATGCAGGCCAGACTGGCAATTCTGTTACAGAATTCCTTTGCACAGGATGTAGTGGCTGCTGTACTGGCCGGTAAGGTAGAAAATCTGGGTGAGCTGGAAGCCAGACTTGCCGCAGTAACCCGCTTTAAACAGCTGGATGAAGCTACTGCACTGATTGCAGCTAATAAACGTGTTCATAATTTACTGAAAAAAGCCGATATTTCTGCTTTATCCGCTGTTAATCCGGATCTTTTGCAGCAGCAGGATGAAAAACAGCTTTATCAGGCAACTGAGCAGGTTGCAGAAAAAATTCAAGCTGTGCTGAAACGGCAGGATTTTGCTCAGGCATTAACCGAGCTGGCCGGAATTAAAGAAAAAGTGGATGCATTCTTTACTAATGTGATGGTAATGGATGAAAATGAAGCTATTAAGAATAACCGTCTGGCTTTATTACTGTGTTTATCTCAGCAGATGAATGCTGTGGCCGATATTGCCTTATTAAGTGAGTAAATAATAGCAGACATTTCTGCTCATTCTTAAATAGTGGATGAAAGCTAAATTATGATATTTGATAATATAGTATTCCATACAGAAGAAGATTATCCGCCTGCGTTGTCACTGGCTAATGCTGCTACACATATGGGTTATTACTGGTCATGGGCTGTACGCCGGGGTTTATATAATCCGCAATGGGATGAAGCTGCAGAAGAAGATATGGCAGCACTGAAAGCTCAGGTTATGAGCGGAGCTGAATTTGTTCTGAATAATATGGCCGGTTGTCTGGAAGACAGTGATTTTAATGATGAAGGACGACGGTTTTCACTTTATTACTATGAAGATGAAGATGAGGGCTATGGTCGTTTTATGGAAGATTATGTGCAAACATTAAATACGCCGGCCTTGCAAAGTTTTTATCATGTAGAAATTAATGATGAAAATCAGTCTTTACTTGATGGCGTATTTGATAGTGCTTTGATTCAGTGGCGGCAAAGTTTGAAGCCGGTGCAATAAGGTTAAATATGGCATTGAATGGAAAAGGCAAATTAATCATACTGGATCGCGATGGTGTGTTGAATGTTATGCAACCACAGCCCATCAGCGATCCTGATCAGTGGCTTCCCTTACCGGGTAGTATGGATGCTGTTGCCTTTCTGACTCAAAGTGGTTATACCGTTGTTGTGGCGGAAAATATGTCTGGTATCGGGCGTAATCAGGTCAGTATGCAGCAGCTGAATGAAGTACATAGCAAAATGCATACTCATATACAGAAAGCTGGCGGCCGCTTAAGCGGGGTTTGGTTTTGTCCGCATACCGGTAATGCTAAATGTAAATGTCGTAAACCTGAACCGGGTTTGCTGCTGGATATTCTGGATCGTCTGCATATGAAAGCAGAAAATACCTGGCTTGTCGGAGATGGTATTCGCGATATGCAGGCAATTGCCGCAATTGGCGGTCATCCTGTACTGGTTTTAACCGGTAAAGGCAAGGAAACATTAAAAATGGAAGAATTGCCGGAAGATACTCAGGTGTACGATGATTTGCTGGATTTTGCCAAATATTGTCGTACTCTGGCTGAACAGGCAGCCGAGGAATAATATAACATGCTGTTGTTGCGTAATTTGATTTACTGGTTTTGTTTGTGTGTATTTTCATTAATCTGGCTGGTGGTAGTAATTGTTTCCATGCTGGTACCAAAAGGGGTTACATGGACAACCACTGTGTGGGGAAAATCTCTTTTCTGGATGCTGGAGCACATTATCGGATTGAAATACGAAGTAACCGGCCGGGAAAATATTCCGCGCGAACCCGGAATTGTGTGCTGTAAACACCAATCCGGTTGGGAAACGCTGGCCATGCTGGTATTTTTCCCTGATCTTGCCTTTGTGGCTAAACGCGAACTTTTTCGTATACCGGTTTTTGGCTGGGCACTCAAATGGCGCGGCACAATAGGTATTGATCGTAAAAACCCTAAAGCGGCAAATGCCCAGATTATCAGTCAGGGGAAAATATGCAAGCAAAAGGGGATGTGGATTTGTATTTTTCCGGAAGGTACACGAATTAAGCCAGGTTTCCGTGGCCATTATAAAAAAGGTGCTGCCCGAATGGCACAGGAACTACATATGAATCTGGTGCCGGTCGCATTAAATAGTGGCGAATTCTGGCCTAAAGATTCCTTTTTTAAATATCCGGGTAAAGTAACAGTAGTGATTGGTGAACCGATTCATTATGAGTCAGCTCATAATCCGGAAGAATTAATCAGAATCTGTGAGCAATGGATAGAATCCGAGCAAGTAAAAATTCAGGGGGTAGGGCCATTTGCACCAGAGCATCCGCAAGTACCAACGCCGTTTGTGCCGCACTAATTGATATTAGTTGAATATTGATACTTTTTTATTTGTGAAATAGTGTTTTGCTGAATCCTGAGCAGATAAACAGATAGCCTATTTAATTTTTTTTAAAGCTGAATCTGAAACGGGATATGAATGATATGGTGTGCTGGTTAATAGAAGTGTCTGCTTGTCTCAGATAGTAATTTATTTACATTTTTAACAGATTAGTTGTCATGTCGGAATTTCTTCACACAACTACAGATGGCGATACCATCAGGCTGAAATTACGGCGTACAGCAAAAAAAAATATTATTGTACGTCCAGCATCAGGTTGTTTACTGGATATTAACGTTCCGCCATTTGTATCAATGAAATCTTTGTCTGAATGGCTGAACGTTAATGAAATCGCTATTAAAAAACTGTGGCAGCAATCAGAAAAAATAGCGGCAGCATTACCTGAATTTATCTGGTTTCGTGGTCAGGCATATCCTTTTACTCAGATATCCGTACTAACAAGAGTGCAATGGCATAAGCAATATGGCTTTTTAGTACCACTGGTAAATTCGCAGTCGCCCTATGTACTTTTGAAAGCATGGTTAAAACAAAGTGCCAAAAAAGAATTGTTGCTACGCTTGCAATATTGGGCAAATGTAATGCAGTTGCAGCCAATGGCAATGACATTAAGTCAGGCACGAACTTTTTGGGGAGTATGTCGCCGGCGTAGCGGAATCCGTCTGAACTGGAGATTAATTGGCGCACCTGCTGACGTGGTGGATTATGTCTGTATTCATGAGTTGTGTCACTTGCGCCATGCCAACCATGGTAAAGCTTTCTGGGCAATGGTTGCAGAATACTGTGCTGATGCTGATAATGCTCGTAAGTGGCTAAAAAAATATGCTAATGAGCTGTTTGCTCTGGATAAATTCAGCTAAAGTCTCACTCTAGAAAATTTGGTAAATTCCGGCTGTTTTCAATACTGATACAAAATAAAAAGCAGCCATACTATTTTCATCGTATGACTGCTTTTTGTTATTCAGCTTTAAATGCTGATTTATATTTTTGGTTGTCAGCTAAAAATGCTTACCTGTTATTTTTAGGTTTAGCTGGCATCAACCGCAAGTTGTTTCATAATGTTTTTAATAATCTGGACACGTTGCATAACGTCTTCAATACCAATGCTAACTCTGAGTTTATCTGCTCCAATCAGACGGTAGTTTTTATCACTTTGCATAATGGCTACAATAGTTGCGGGATTAATGCGATGATGTTTGCCAAAAGTAAAAGTAATGGCTTCACTACTGGCGTCAATTGTGTCTATGCCTAAGCTGGCTGCTTCAATGCGTAAATGATGGCTGGCAATCAGCGTGGAGACGGCCGGTTCAGGAAGTCCGAAACGGTCGATCAGTTCTTCGTGTATCTGGTCTATCTCAGCTTCGGTTTCACAGCTGGCCAGGCGTTTATACAACACCAGTCTGGCATGAATATCCGGGCAATAACTTTCCGGCAGCAGAGCAGGGCTATGCAATTTAATATCACTGGTAATACCCAGCGGGGCATCCAAATCCGGCTCTCTGCCTTTCTTCAAATTGCGCACGGCTTGCTTTAGCATTTCGGTATATAAAGTAAATCCGACCTGAATCATTTCACCAGACTGTCCTTCACCCAAAATTTCGCCGGCACCACGGATTTCTAAATCCTGCATGGCTAATGTAAATCCGGCTCCCAGATCATCAGCCATTTCTATGGCTTCCAGACGTTTCTGTGCATCTTTGGTCATTGCATCCGGTATCAGTAGATATGCATATGCCTGATGATGAGAACGGCCTACACGGCCACGCAGCTGATGCAACTGGGCAAGACCAAATTTATCAGCCCGCTCAATAATGATCGTATTGGCATTGGGAATATCAATTCCGGTTTCAATAATAGTTGAACACAGTAACACGTTATAACGCTGCTGAAGAAAATCCCGCATAATCTGCTCCAGTTCGCGTTCACGCAGTTGTCCATGAGCGATACCGATACGGGCTTCAGGTAATAAAGTAGTTAATTTTTCATAAGTGTTAGCAATAGTATCAACTTCATTGTGCAGGAAAAATACCTGTCCGCCACGTTTCAGTTCACGTAATACGGCTTCTCGTATTAAACCATCGCTGTAAGGACGAACAAAGGTTTTTACAGCCAGCCGGCGGCTTGGAGCTGTGGTAATCAATGAAAAATCACGCAGGCCTTCCAGAGCCATGCTTAATGTACGCGGAATAGGTGTTGCGGTCAGTGTAAGCACATCCACATTAGCACGCAGGCGTTTAAGCTGTTCTTTCTGACGTACGCCAAAGCGATGTTCTTCATCTATAATAACCAGTCCCAGATTTTTAAAATGGACATCCGGCTGAACCAATTTATGGGTACCAATCACAATATCTACTGTGCCGTCAGCCAGTCCGGCAAGTGTGGCCTGTGTTTGTTTACTGGTATTAAAACGGGAAAGCTGGGCAACTTTAATCGGGAAGTCTGCAAAGCGATCAGCAAAATTTTGTGCATGTTGCTCAACAAGCAGTGTAGTTGGTGCAAGTACTACCACCTGTTTACCAGCCATTGCTGCTACAAAAGCGGCGCGTAGCGCAACCTCAGTTTTACCAAAGCCTACATCTCCGCAAATCAGTCTGTCCATGGGCTTTTCAGCACATAAATCTTTTATGGTTGCAGCGATTGCCGCAGCCTGATCTTCGGTTTCTTCATAGCCAAAGCCATTGGCAAAAGCCTGATAATCCATCTCATTCAGACTAAAACGGTGGCCTTGCTGAGCTTCACGCTGAGCATATAGATTTAATAATTCGGCAGCTGTATCTCTGGCTTTTTCCGCGGCTTTATGTCGTGCTTTATCCCATGCTCCATGACCCAGTTTATGCAAACTGATGTTATCATGAGCACTGCCTGCATAGCGGGAAATAAGCTGGAGCTGACTAACAGGTACATATAACTGAGAACCTTCAGCATACTCCAGTAGCATCATTTCACAGGCACCTTCACCTAAATCCAGGGTTACCAGACCCTGATAGCGTCCGATACCATGTTGTTCATGTACTACCGGATCACCAATTTTAATTTCAGCCAAATCGCGCAGCATGCCGTCAGAAACAGCACTATGCTTGCGTCTTGTACGCCGGCCGCGAATAACATACTGGTATAAATCAGCCTCAGTAATAATGGCCAGTTGCTGATCTGTCAGCAGGCAACCGTAACTTAACGGCGCAATAGTCAGGCACAAGCTGGAATTACTGTTCAGAAAGTCCTGCCAGCTATTGACAATATCTGGCTGTAAACTGTACTGGCGCATAAAATTGAGCATGGTTTCCCGGCGTCCGAGACTTTCTGCGCAAATCAGTACCCGTCCTGACCATTGTTGGAGAAAATTTTTCAGTGTGTGCAGCGGATCATCAGCCTGTCTGTCTACTGCGACACTTGGCAGCGTATAAGTAGTGTCTTCGCTGATTTGCGGAACAAGACGCGCATAAGATTTAATACGTGCCCCGAACTGGTCTTCACTAAGATAAAGATAATCTGGTGCCAGAGGTGGATAGGCCGGATCGCCTTGTGCCAGAATGTAGCGTTGTTTGACATCCTGCCAGATACGGGCAGATTCTTGATGAATATCACCCAGACAAACCAGAATGGCTTCATCATCTGTATAATCAAAGATACTGACGCATTCTTCTTCAAAAAATAAAGGCAGGTAATATTCAACACCCGCCCCGAAATGTCCTTCAGATACTGCATTATAAACAGTTGCTTTTCGGGCTTCGCTATTGATTTCTTCCCGAAAGCGGCTGCGGAATATTTTCTGTGCATCACTGTCGGTTGGAAATTCATGTGCCGGTAACAGACGAATTTCATCTACTTTGGTTAATGTACGCTGGCTGTCTGCATCAAATGTTTTGATGGTATCAATTTCATTGTCAAATAAGTCCAGACGAAACGGTGTGTCACTGCCCATTGGAAAAATATCGAGAATACCGCCACGCATAGCGAATTCTCCGGTCGCCACCACATGAGAAACATGGTTGTAGCCGGCTTCAACCAGGCTGTGTTTCAATGCTTCAATATTCAGTTCCTGCCCGGTTTTCAGCCAGAAAGTATGTCCCAGCAAAAATGAAGGAGGAGCAATTTTTTGCATGGCTGTTGCCAGCGGTAACAATAAAACGTCAACCAGTCCGTTTTTTAGTTGCCACAGTGTACTTAGTCGCTCTGATACTAGCTCATGATGAGGAGAAAAATGTTCGTAGGGCAGAGTTTCCCAGTCCGGGAAAAACATGATACGTGCAGCAGGATCAAAAAATTGCCATGCTGCCTGAATACGGATTGCCTGTTCGGCATCTGCAGTTAAAATAATTTTCAGTTTTTTTTCAGGTAAATGCTGGCTAAGTAATAATGGCAGACTACCAGCATTTAAATCAGACCAGATTACAGTCTGTCTGGTTTTAGGCAATGCGAATGAAGCAGCAGCGGGCATAATTTTAGTTTTACAGATAATAGAAATTGATTGCCAGTACTTATGGGCAAGCTATGATAAGACAAGCCCTGATAAGCAGACAATTGAAACAGAATTGTTTGGAATGGGTGAATAACAAGTCAGTTTCAGACACAGTCCTGAAATTATGGCTATTATTACATAATAATAATTAATATAGCGAATACAAATACATCACAGCGATGGTAATCAGAATGGCAAATGCACAGCCAATTTTGGCAACCACACCAACAACCAGACCAATCAGTGTGGCAAAACCTACCTTGCCGGCAGCGACCAGATTCCGTCTGGCAATAAATTCACCGGTTGCTGCACCAATTAGCGGCCCCAATACCATGCCCGGTAAGGCAAAAAACATGCCAATAATCGCACCAATAAAAGAACCCCAGATAGCTCTTCTGCTTGCACCACTATGTTTAGCACCCAGCATACCGGCCATATAATCCAGAAAACAACCTAATAAAGTCAGTATACCTAAAGTAATTAATGTGGGTGCCCCCATAATCTGATAATTGCTGCTCAATGCCAGTAACCATGCACCTCCGAACATGAGAGGCAGACCAGGTAAAGCAGGCATAAATGTACCTAATAAACCAATGAGTAATAAAACAATAGCCAATATTACTAATACTGCATTCATGGCAAATTAGTCCTTAATAAAATTCATAATATAGAATAGTAAAATGGGGGATGCGGTTGTCACATACAAGGATAAATTTTGTAGTGTAGATAAAAAATATGTAATCAACCGGTGATTACTAACAGATAATTTTATCAGTTTGGCATGGTATCTGTATATTAGTGAGCAATTACAGTACAGACAATCTGTATAAAATATAAATGATAAATAAAGCTGCGTTATTTGTTGAGACTGGATGATTCAATATCAATACATTAATCAGATTGAATATCAATGCTATTTATTAAAAAATGTTGTTCTTAAAGATAAATATTCGATATTGAAAAAAGGCAGCCTTTAAAAAGCTGCCTGTGCCAAATAAACTTTAATTAATCTAATTTTTTAAAGTGTTTGCGACGTTCCTGTTCGCTCAGGTAGCGTTTACGCAGACGAATAGTTTGCGGAGTAATTTCTACCAGTTCATCATCATCGATAAACTCTACCGCAGCTTCCAGAGACATCAGTACCGGCGGAGTCAGACGCACTGCTTCATCTGTGCCGGAAGCACGGACATTAGTCAGTTTTTTGCCTTTAAGCGGATTAACAACCAGATCATTGTCACGGCTGTGAATACCGATAATCATGCCTTCGTAAATTTTTTCGCCCGGATTGATAAACATACGACCGCGGTCTTCCAGATTCCATAAAGCATAGGCTACGGCATCACCTTGTTCTTGTGATACCAGTACACCATTGCGGCGGCCGGGTATTTCTGCTTTTACTGGTGCGTAATTATCAAATACGTGGCTCATCAGTCCCTGACCACGGGTCATGGTCATGAATTCACCCTGAAAACCAATCAGACCGCGCGCAGGAATACGGTATTCCAGACGGGTACGGCCTTTGCCGTCGCTTTCCATATTGGTCAGTTCACCACGGCGGCGACCCAGTTCTTCCATTACAGCACCCTGAGTATTGTCTTCTACATCGACAGTCAGGTTTTCGTAAGGTTCGCATTTAACGCCGTCAATTTCACGGAAAACCACACGTGGTTTGCCGACAGCCAGCTCATAACCTTCACGGCGCATATTTTCAATCAAGATAGTCAGATGAAGCTCACCACGGCCTGAAACACGGAATACATCTGCGTCTGCTGTGTCTTCAACGCGCAGGGCTACATTGGTCAGCAATTCTTTTTGCAAACGTTCGCGAATCTGGCGACTGGTAACAAATTTACCTTCTGTACCGGCCAGCGGGCTGGTGTTGACCATGAAATCCATCGTCAGGGTAGGTTCGTCCACGCTCAGCATGGGCAGCCCCTGAGGTTGTTCACGATCAGCAATGGTAACGCCGATACCTATATCTTCCAGTCCGGAAACCGTAACAATATCACCGGCTTCCGCTTCTTGTAGCGGAATGCGTTCCAATCCTTTGAAGCCAAGCAACTGATTAATGCGTCCCTGACCAATCTGCTTATCTTCATTCATGATAGCTACTACCTGACCGGGTTTAATTCGTCCGTTCAGAATACGACCGATACCCAGCCGGCCGGTATAGTTATCATAATCAAGCTGAGAAATCTGTAATTGCAGAGGTTTATCTGCATCACCGGCTGGTTCCGGGGTATATTTCAGAATGGTTTCAAACAGCGGACGCATATCGGTAGATTCGTCTTCTTCATTCAGCTTGGCAAAGCCAGACAGACCAGAAGCATAAACGATAGGGAAGTCGAGCTGTTCATCGGTTGCGCCCAGTTTATCGAACAATTCAAAAGTTTGGTCAATTACCCAGCTCGGGCGGGCACTTGGCTTATCAATTTTATTGATCACTACAATCGGTTTCAGCCCTAATGCCAGTGCTTTTTTGGTAACAAAGCGGGTTTGCGGCATCGGGCCTTCCTGTGCATCTACCAGTAGTAGCACACAGTCTACCATTCCCAGTACACGTTCTACTTCACCGCCAAAGTCGGCATGTCCGGGTGTATCAACGATATTAATATGGTAGCCTTCGTATTCGATGGCGGTATTTTTGGCAAGAATGGTAATGCCGCGTTCTTTTTCAAGATCGTTGCTGTCCATTACTCGTTCGTCTACCTGCTGATTGGCACGGAAAGTACCGGACTGGCGCAATAACTGGTCTACCAGTGTGGTTTTGCCGTGGTCGACGTGTGCGATAATGGCAATATTACGAATTTTTTTACTCATAGGAGTGTGTAACCTAGTTTATTAGCTATTTGTAAGGAAAATTAACCTTGAATTATAACATTTACTCTGCTTTTCGTGGAATTTTTAGCAAAATCAGATGTTCTGTCAGTATTAAAGAGGCTGACTTACATCTGTGTATGTGTCATAGTTAACATTTTTCCGGTGTTATTCCGGCTGGGTTATTTAAGGCAATCTGTTGTAATTGTGGTATTGAAGAGGGATGCAAAACCTAGGCAATGGAACAGTTAGAATTTTTTGTTATTCCCAGTCCCTGTAAAGGTGTTTGTGAAAGCAATCATAAGGGATATTGCAAAGGCTGTCTGCGCAGCAGGGACGAGCGTCTTTACTGGTTACGTATGTCTGATACTCAGAAACAGTATGTGCTGCGTTTGTGTGCATTGCGCCGGCGCAAGCTGGAGCAAATGCAATCACAACCAGCAGACCAGACAGAACAAAATCTGATTGAGCAAATATGGCTACAGGCAGATTTTGATTTTTAGTTTTTAATAGCTGATAAGTCAGTTCTTAAATTTTGATTTTGGGGGAAAAATGCATTTTCTGATTATTAGTATTCTATGTAGTGTCTCTGTGTCAGTATTACTGAAACTGGCACGCAGAAACGGTGTTAATATTGCTCAGGCCGTAGCGATTAATTACCCGGTAGCTGCTGCCTGCACCTGGTTTTTTTTACGTCCGGATTTTTCTGACTGGCATACTTATACCAGACACTGGGTTATTTTTCTGGCTTTAGGTCTTGCTCTGCCGCTCGGCTTTATTGTGCTGGGGCGGGCTATCGAACAGGCGGGAATGGTAAAAACAGATGCTGCACAGCGCCTGTCGCTATTTATACCTATAGTAGCCGCATTTGTGCTCTTTGGAGAAACTTTAAGCACTAACAAAATTATTGGAATTGCACTGGCACTGATGGCCTTGCTTGCCTTGCTGTACCGTGAGAATCCGGCTAAAAGCAAAGTAAAAGGCGATTTTTTAAGTACCGCCGGCTATTTATTCGGTGTGTGGCTTTGTTATGGAACAACAGATATTCTGTTTAAACAGATATCGAAAAGCGGAACAGCTTTAGCACCGACTTTACTGGTGTCTTTTGTTCTCGCTGGTATTCTGATTATATGTTATCTGTGTCTACGCAGAACAGTCTGGAATGCGGCCAGTATTCTGGCAGGTCTGATACTGGGTGGTTTGAATTTTGCCAATATTCTGTTTTACATTCTTGCACATCAGTATTTTCAGCAAGATCCTTCACTGGTGTTTGCCGGTATGAATCTGGGCGTAATAACACTGGCCACTATTATTGGCGCTTTTGTGTTTAAAGAAAAAATCGATGGCTTGAATGCTGCCGGAATTGTACTGGCGATTGCTGCAATCTGGTTTCTTTTGTATGGCAGCAAGCTTAATTCTTTGTTGTAGCCGATTTATATTGAAAAGCTGTTCTGAAATTCAGAACAGCTTTTTTTGATGAGCTTAGCCGGCATTACTTAATTGTGCCAGCTGCTGAGCCTGATGCTCGGCAATTAATGCCTGTGTCAGCTCAGATAAATCACCATCCATAATAAAATCCAGTTTATGCAGAGTAAGATTGATGCGATGATCGGTTACTCTGCCTTGGGGATAATTATAAGTTCGAATACGTTCACTGCGGTCGCCGCTGCCAATCAGGCTTTTACGTTCAGCAGCCTCTTTGGCATGAGCAGCATGTTTCTGCTGTTCATACAGTCGGGAGGCAAGTACTCGCATTGCCTGTGCTTTATTGGCATGCTGTGAACGCCCATCCTGACACTCCACTACCATACCCGTTGGTAAGTGAGTAATACGTACGGCAGAATCCGTCTTGTTAATATGCTGACCACCGGCACCGGAGGCGCGGAAAGTATCAATGCGTAAATCGTTCGGATTGAGCTGTACTTCAGCCACTTCATCGGCTTCCGGCATAATGGCCACAGTACAGGCTGAGGTATGGATTCTGCCCTGACTTTCTGTAGTTGGTACGCGCTGAACACGATGGCCGCCAGATTCAAATTTGAGCTGACTGTAAACATTCATGCCTGCAATTCGTGCAATCACTTCTTTATAGCCACCCAGATCGCTTTCACTGGCGGATACAATTTCTACCTGCCAGCCCATACGTTCTGCAAAGCGGGTATACATGCGCAATAAATCGCCGGCAAATAAAGCTGCTTCATCACCACCGGTTCCGGCACGAATTTCTATGAAAATATTCTTATCATCATCTTCGTCTTTCGGTAACAAAAGTTTTTGCAACTCGCCATCCAGCTGAGTAATCTGATTACGGGCAGTATTGATCTCTTCAGCCGCAAATTCTTTTAATTCCGGGTCTGCCAGCATTTCTTCTGCGGCAGCTAAATCAGTTTCTGCCTGTGTATACCGGCGATAGGTTTCTACTACCGGTGTAAGCTCGGCATGTTCACGGGTAAGGCGACGATATTCGTCAATATTGTTCGTGACATCAGGAGAAGCCAGCAAAGCGGTTACTTCTTCCAGACGCTCAGTCAGGTGCTGTAACTTGTCTATCAATGAAGGTTTCATCTGGTATTCCGTATTAAATAAAAGCTATCAGTCCATTGAGACTGTATTAAATATATAGAGTTAAGGATTATGAATAAATTGGAGGCAGTAGCTAATGCTGCTGATTTTTTCCATGCAGCTGGTAAATCTGACAAATGGCCTCGGCCAGCTCAGGATATTGCTGACTGTCTTTATTTAAAGCTCGGGTAGGTGCATGCAAAAGGCTATTGGTTAATTCACGGCTTAAACGCTGCAATACTTCTTCAACAGGTGTACCTTTACGCAGACGGCGCAGAGCTTTATTGACTGCTTTGCTGCGCTGCTGTTCACCCTGATCGCGCAATTCACATATTAAAGGAACGCTGTTGCGTGTCTGTTGCCATGCAATAAATTCAGCAACTTTGCCTGCAACCATTTTTTCAGCTTCAGCTGCAGCCTGTTGCCGTGCTGCCTGACCATGCTGCACAATATGCACCATATCATCAACACTATACAAATACGCATCGTTCAGTTCGCCTGCTTCGGCTTCAATGTCGCGTGGTACGGCCAGATCAAGCAAAAACATCGGCATGCCGCGCCGCTGCCTGAGTGCGCGTTCTACCAAACCTTTACCAATAACCGGAAAAGGGCTGGCAGTAGAAGAAACAATTACGTCGTATTCAGCCAGAATTTCAGGTAAAGCAGTTAATATGCGTGCATCTGCTTCGCAGCTTAATTTCTGACATAATTCCTGAGCTCGTTCCAGCGTACGGTTTAAAACAGTCAGGCGCCGCGGGCATTCTGCGGCAAAATAGGTGGCCACCAACTCAATCATTTCACCGGCACCCACCATTAAAACATTCAATGCCGAAATATCGGGAAAAATTTGTGCGGCCATTTTGACTGCTGCCGCTGCCATGGATACAGAGTTTTCGCCGACTGCACTTTCATTGCGAATTTCTTTAGCTGCTGCAAAAGTTTTTTCAAACAGAGCATTCAGCTGCTGATGCAGCGTATGCCGGCTGCGGGCAACGCGTACGGCTTCTTTTAATTGTCCGAGAATCTGCGGTTCACCTAAAACCATTGAATCCAGTCCGCAAGCCACCCGAAAAGCATGCTGCACAGCCTGTTTATCATGGAATTGATATAAATAGGGAGCAAATTCAGATAATGGCAATTGATGGTAGTCGGCCAGCCATTGTATAGCTGTGGTTGCATTACCAATACAGTAAATTTCTGTACGATTACAGGTAGACAGAATCATTGCTTCTGCTATTTCTTCCTGACTGCCAAGCGCAGTCAGTGCTTCTGCCAGTTCTATGGCAGGGAAAGCCAAACGTTCACGTACAGAAACTGGCGCAGTTTGGTGATTAAGTCCGATAACGGTTAAAGACATACTACCTGAAGTAATTTGCGTTTGCCCGCTACCGCGGGTAGGATAATTGCCAGCCAGACTTTATATTCTATATAAATATAAAGTTATTAAATCGGGCAATTATACGCTATCAGTGCTGAAAAAGCAGTAAATCATGCCTGAGAGTGATGTAAATAACTTTTTTCGCATGCATAAATAAAGAATGAAGAATCTGGATTTACACGATATTCGCGAGGATTACAGCCAACAGTCACTTAGTGAAGCTGATTGCTGTGAAGAGCCTTTGGAGCAGTTTCAAAAATGGTTAATGGCTGCCATGCATGCCAAAGTAAATGAACCGACAGCTATGAATGTTGCTACTGTTGATCAAAACGGACGACCTAATTCACGCATTGTGCTGTTAAAAGAAGTGACAACGGAAGGCTTTGTATTTTTTACTAATTATCATAGCCGTAAAGGTCGTTCTTTAAGTCTGAATCCGCATGCGGCACTCACATTTTTCTGGCCGGAATTGGAGCGTCAGGTACGGGTGGAGGGAAGCGTACAACAATTACCTACAGCAGAATCAGATGCCTATTTTCAGTCCCGGCCTTACAGCAGCCGTATTGGCGCATGGGCTAGCGAACAAAGTGCCGTAATTAATAGTAAAACCGAGCTGATGGCGCGCGCAGCAAAACTGGGAGCAAAATATTTGTTCAATGTACCCAGACCGCCGCATTGGGGCGGATATCTGGTTAAACCTGAGCTGGTAGAATTCTGGCAGGGAAGGCCAAGCCGTTTACATGACCGTATTCAGTATACACGACAAAATAATCTCTGGATTAAACAGCGCCTATCGCCTTAAACATCTTTTTGTGCCTATATTGAATCGGAAGTTGAAGGTGCGGTTGCTGTAGCCGGACTGTCCATAAGAACTTTGTTTTGAATAAAATCTTCAGCCTGAGTTTTCAGGCTGAAACGATCATTTGTTTTGTTTTCAGCAATATTCAGCAACGCAGAAAAATCTACTTTTACTATAATTTCCGGCATAGATACTATATTCCACAGACTACGAAATAAACTGGTTTTGCCGGCAAATGCTACTTTAGATGTACGCTGTCCCTGAGGGTTGTAATAGCGCATGGCTACTGCCATCACGGGTGTATCTGTATCAATTGCTGCCTGAAACAGCGCTGCTTTAAATGGCAGGGTAGTCATTCCCCCAGATGTATATGCTTCGGGAAAAAACAGGACGTTTTTACCTTCATGTAATGCCAGCACTATGGCTTTGATAACCGGATTAATATCTTGCCTCGACTGACGATTAATATAAACAGTACCCCCGTTTGTGGCCAGTCTGCCGATTACCGGCCATGATTTGACACTTTGTTTGGCAATAAAACCACCAGGGATATAGGACATTAATACGAAAATATCCAGCCAGCTAATATGATTGGCTACAGTAAGCCAGGGCATACTTGCTGTGTTTGGTAAGGATTGTTCAGAGTTTACCTTTACGTGCAGAATATCAAGTAAATTATGTGCAATTGAAATTAATTCCTTATTTCGCTCTGTTTCATTCAGGGTCTTAAACCGATTTACCCGTCTGATTGTCTTAACCAGCCATACAGCCAGTCTGAAAATACGCGAAAAACGGGTAATTAAAGAAGTATGTTCTGATTTTGTCATTTTTATTTATCGTTTTTTCTGGCATAGAGGACAATAAAAACTGCTTCTTTGTCCTAAAACCATTTTTTCAATCGGATGCCCGCATTGCGGGCATGGTTCTCCGGCTCGCCCGTATACCTGATGTTGTAGCTGAAAATAGCCACTTGTGCCAGCACTATTTACAAAATCTCTTAAAGTACTGCCACCGGCCGTAATGGCCTCCTGTAATACCTGTTTAATTTCTGCAGTTAATGCACTAATCTGCTGTTTATTTAGCTTCATAGCCGGAGTGGCCGGATGGATACCAGTGCGGAATAATGCTTCGTTAGCATAGATATTGCCTACACCGACAACAATTTTATTATCCATAATTGCTGTTTTAATCGCACGTTTATGGTTTGAAAGTTTTTGTTGCAAATAATCAGTATTAAAATCCTGGCTGAGTGGTTCAGGCCCGAGGTTAACTAATAAAGGATGTTGTTCAATGAGTCCGATAAACCATAAAACAGCTCCGAAACGTCTCGGGTCATGAAATCGTAAGAGCGTACCATTACTGAAATTAATATCTACATGATCATGCTTTTGTACCGGCGGTGCAGTAAAGTCAGTAAAGACGCGTAAACTGCCCGACATACCCAGATGAATAATTAATGTACCTGAAGCTAATTCAATCAGCAGGTATTTAGCTCTGCGTCTGACTGATAATACTTTTTCGCCGCCAAGCTGTTTCCCAAGATTATCTATTATCGGCCAGCGTAAACGCGGCTGACGCACTTCTACCCTTGAAATAGTTTGATTGACAATAAAAGGGGCGATTCCGCGCAGCGTTGTTTCTACTTCGGGTAATTCGGGCATAATTTATTTATATTCTTCAGAATAGAATCGTTACAATAGCATCATGAAAATAAAATTTAAAGCACATACAGTATCCGTTTTAATTAGATAAAATTGGCATAGGTCATACGCAGCTAAAATTGTCTGTGTTAAAGTAGCAAATTATTTTACCCTTATAGTTTATTCTTTAAACGGCTGCAAATTTTATCGTGCCAGTTAAAGTATTTAATAACTTAACACGTATTGCCTAATAGACCGCGATTAGTAAAAAATTTCCTGCACAAGTACAGAATTGTTATTTATTTATGATTCAGTGTCTACGTAAACTGATTTGCATATATGGAGAAGTTTAATGCCTCATTGGATTCATCGTATTACCCCGATTGTTTTAAGTTTAATGGCTGTACATATGGCCAATGCCAACAGTGTGTCAGAGCAGCATAAACCAGTACCATTGATTCAAACTAAAATTGAGCGGATAAATAATCAGATTACAGCACCGGATGATGCAGCTTCGCTGCAACGGCGTCTGGCTATTGCCGGCCGTGCCAATGATATTTTTACTTTGTTTGCTAATGAACTTATTTATTCTGGGGGTAAAACTGATTTCGCTCTGACTGCAGATATGCGAATGCTTGAGCATACACAGGAACCGGAGGTAGCTGAACGGGCAATGGAAATGGCTCTTGATGCAAATAAAATCACTGAAGCGCAAACCATTGCCAATCGCTGGCAGCAAATCGAGCCGACAGAGACGCCGATCAGACAGCGTTTGCTGTTAGAGCTGGCTATTGCCAAAAATGATATGCCGCAAGTACTGAAAAATACAGATGCAGTTTTATCTAATGTTAATGATTATCAGCTGCGCCGGTTGTTTTTAAAACTGGCACAGCTGCGGGTAAATAATCTGAATGCCACTGATGAATTGAATGCACCGATACACAAAACAGCAATTTTACATCCTCAAATGGCAGAAGCGTTAATTGCTGATGCCATTTATGGTGTAACCGGTTCACACAAAGAACAAACTATTAAAGCATTGCAGTCATTGGTTCGTCTGGATACCGATATTTTTCCGGCCAGTCAGCTGACACTAAATCTGATTAACCTTAAGCAGCCGCAATATTTACTGGATTTCTATCAGCAAACCGGTGTAGATACTATGCCGGCTAAATGGCAAAGTCTTTATATAGAGTTGCTGATTAAAAATAATCAATTACAACAGGCATATCAGCTTATACAGCCGTTACTTGAAAACAGTAAAAGCGCGGATCTGTATTTGCAGGCGGTTTATCTGGCTGTCAGTCAGAAAGCTGCTACAGATACCATTGCCTCATATGCAGATAAAATTGTCGAACTGGGTGATCCTACTCAGCGCAGTAAAGCAGCCATGATGGTGGCTATGCGCTATTATGATGAACATAATTTGCCGGCTTCCCGTACATGGGCAACTAAAGTCAATGACCCGCAGTTTTTCTTTGACCAGGCACTTATGATGTGCTCACTTGAGGCTGAAGAAAAACACTGGAAAGCAGCTCAGCAATGGCTGAATAAAGCTCAGACAACTAAAACACCGGCAGGTACTTTTTTCAGCGCTTCGGATTTACTTCGTCTGCAAACATTTATAAATAGTTCTTCACTCACCAACCAGAAATATGAACAATATCTGAATAGAGTGATTAATGAAGCAGAACATGGTGATGCCAGAGCGCAGACAGTAGATGTTCCGCCGTTATTACTCCTGCGCGGACTATTGTATGCAGATAATCTTAATGAGCCAGTAAAAGCAGTAGCAGATCTGCGCCGGTATGTGAAAATGCGGCCTAATCAGGTGGAAGGACTTAATGCACTGGGCTACACCTTATTAAGCCTGCCTAAAGATAACTGGCAGGAGGCTCAGCAATTGCTCGAGCAAGCTTATGCATTAAGTAGCCAGTCTCCGGCAATTAATGACAGCCTTGGCTGGGCTTATTTTCTTAATGGTGATGCAGAAAAAGCGTTGCCTTTACTAGAGTATGCATTTCATAATCAGCCGGAGAGTGAAGTGGCTGCCCATCTGGGTGAAGTTTACTGGCAGCTGGGGCGTGAGGATGAAGCTCGTCAGATATGGGCTCAGGGCTGGATTAATAAAGCCAGTGATCATAAGATTCTGAGTGAAATATTGAGTAAATATCAAATCGTTCCGGCCAGTCTGCCCTTAGCTACAGCGAAAACAGCAGAAACTCAGGCTAAGGCAGATGTCTATTTGCAACAGGCAGCAGTTTTATTTAGCAACGGAACCAATGAACCGGCTTTGATTGAAAATATTAACAAAGTTATTCAGACAGGTAACAAACTTCAACAAAGCCAGGCAGCACTTCTCGCTGCAACTCATTATTTTTCTAATCAGGATATGACCTCTGCACGTAAGTGGCTAGATAAAGTGACTGATAATGAATTAGCCAGAGATAAAGCCTATCTGATGGGGATGATTGAAGTAATCCAGAATAATATACCGGCTGCAAAGCAGTGGTTAGATCGGATGAATCAGAATAAAGAATCACCTGTTTCCGATGATATCGATACCATTATGTTATCAGTTTCAATTGATAATAAAACCCTTGATCCGAAAGCTTATGTGCAAAAGCTTACACAGATGCTAAAAGATGCAGACAAAAAAACTGTTACATCTGAAGATAATAATACAGACCTAAAAGCATTCCTCCTGTATTCGCGAGCAACAGCTTATAGTGACAAATTGGATCAGCCGAAAAAAGCAATAAAAGATATTCGCGCTTTTATTGAATTAAAACCTGATGATGCGGAAGGATATAATGGGCTAGGCTATACTATGCTGAGTATGCCAAAACGCTACTGGGCAGAGGCTTTATCGATTTTGCAACATGCAAGTCAGCTGGATAATCAGTCCTGGGCGATTCAGGATAGTCTGGGGTGGGCCTATTATCTGAATAACCAGCCTGAAAAAGCGTTACCGCTTTTACGCTCAGCCTATCAGATTCGGCAGGAAAGTGCCATTGCAGCACATCTGGGTGAAGTATTGTGGCAGCAAGGAGAGCAGGAACAGGCGCGCCAAATCTGGGCACAGGGATTGGCTAATAAAGACTCAGACCAGAAAGAATTACAGCAAATTTTGAAGAAATTTAATGTAAATCCGTCGACTCTTACAGTAACTGCCACACCGAAGACACAAAACAGCAAATAATTAATAGTTACTGATTTTGATGCAGAATTATTGAAATTGATTGGAAAAGCTGCCGTATGCACTAGTATAAACGGCAGCTGATTATTTATTTTAAAATTGTAATTATAAATTTAACTTTATATTGTAGATACAGTTACTACTTCTAACATTACAATAATCACCATTATTGAAATTAAAGCGAAAAATGATATATTCATATTTGTATACAAAAAAACGTTATCTGGCTGTAGTTATTTTTAGTTTGGCTTTAAGTGCCTGTGGCAGCCTGATACCGGACAGAATAACATCAGCATCAGACTGGCAGGCCGGTAATGAAAATGATGTTTCCGGTTTTGACAGTTCCGGACGTCTGGCTATCAAGGATCAGGGTAAAGGAAGCTATGCAAATTTTAGCTGGCAGAATACCGGTATGGTACAAACAATTGAAGTCAAAACACCATTGGGTAATAGTGTAGGGGTTTTATGTACTGATAGCTCAGGAGTAATTGCAGAGGACAGTAAAGGGCAGGTAATTACTGCAGCCAGTATTGAGGAATTAAGTCAGCGTATGCTTGGTTTTGAGCTTCCGTTTGATCATTTAAATCAATGGGTGCAGGGATACTGGATTACAGGTGAGCCTTATCAGTTATTGCCCGACGGCAAGCTTAAACAGTCTGGCTGGATTATCCAGCGTCAGCAACAAAACGGAAGCCGTAATCCACGTATTGTACTGTTAAATAATGCACGCTTTAATATCAGACTGGTGTTTGATGAATATACAGATACTGATGAGAGTCCGAAATCAGCACAATGCGAATTGCGTCAAAGATTATCCTGATTAATTATTTAAAATATGAATAAATCTCCAGCAGCTGATGCACGGCATTTTCTGGCGCCGGCTAAGCTGAATCTTGATTTGAGAATCGTCGGACGGCGCGCCGACGGCTACCATTTACTTGAAAGCATTTTTACTCTGATTGAGCTGTATGATCATATCTGGTTCAACGTAAATCAAACAGGCTGCATAAAGTTACATACGCCAACTGACGGCATTACTGAAGAACAGGATTTGTGTGTACGTGCAGCCCAGTTATTATCCGGCCATACCGGTACTGAATACGGAGTAGATATCTGGCTGGAAAAACAGATTCCTGTAGGTGGCGGACTAGGTGGCGGCAGTGCGGATGCGGCAGTCGTATTAATGGTGCTTAACCGTTTGTGGCAGCTTAATCTGAGTAAGACAGAGCTATTACAGCTTGGCGTGCGCTTAGGTGCAGATGTACCGTTTTTTATTTTTGGACAAAGTGCATTTGCCCGCGGCATTGGTGAGCAATTAAGCCCGATATCTTTGCCAAAACAATGGTATGTGATTATCAAGCCCCCGGTGCATGTCAGTACGCCGAAAATATTTGCACATAAAGACTTGACACGTGATTCCAAGCCATGGATAATGCCAGACTTCCAAGCAGGACAGCACTGGCGCAATGATATGCAGAGCGTTGTTTTAGCTGAGTATCCAGCAGTAAAAGCGGCATTTGATGTTTTGGCTGAATACGGTTCACCAATGATGAGTGGTTCTGGTGCATGTGTATTTTTGTCATTTAATTCTGAAAGTGCAGCAAAAGCTGTTTACAATAAAGTTTCTTGTGCGCATCAGGCATATTGTGTTGCTTCCCTGACGAGGCATCCGTTTTATCAATGATGTGTGTAGTTGGGGAGTCGTCAAGTGGTTAAGACACTGGGTTTTGATCCCAGTATGCGTAGGTTCGAATCCTACCTCCCCAGCCAGTTGCTTGATAAAGAGCATTGGGGAGTCGTCAAGTGGTTAAGACACTGGGTTTTGATCCCAGTATGCGTAGGTTCGAATCCTACCTCCCCAGCCACATTTCGAGCAAACAGGCAGTAAACCCTATTGGGGAGTCGTCAAGTGGTTAAGACCCCGGATTCTGATTCCGGTATGCGTAGGTTCGAATCCTACCTCCCCAGCCAATTCAGATAAGCGTGTAAGTTTACTTACACGCTTATTTAATGTGTAAATGACAAATTGTTATTTTAGGGCGCGTGTTGATGCCATAAGTGATATAATTTGTCTAAATTTCAGACGGGCAGGTTCCAGTCGGAAAACAGGCATAAATATTGTAAGTTTGTATTATTGTATTCACTTTTTAGTGATACATAGCGTGATTGAGTCTGCAAAAATGTAATACAGTTTTAATCATAGTAATAGAATAGTGTTACTATTTTGCTGTATTTCTATTAAATATCAGTAAAATAATTGATTAAATCTGTTTCAACTATGATACTTGCAGCTATTCAGTACAGACTGGAAATATTTTTTAAAGAGGTGATCATTGCTTTTGAGTTTAGAAATAACGTAAACGGGTTAACAACGAAATGAGCACAAAATTTCATAACGTTGAAAGCCATTACTTGTTTATATGACAGATACACTACAGCGTAAGTGGTGATATGAAAGCCTTGGATTAATGTTTAATCTACCTCACACAAATCAAATCAAACCAAAACAGGACTCAGGTACAACAGAAATGGCAGCATACGACAGTTTGATGGTTTTTACCGGCAATGCAAACCCGGAACTGGCAAATAACGTGGCCAGACATTTGGATATTTCTCTGGGACGTGCTTCAGTTGGAAAATTTTCTGATGGCGAAATAGCAATTGAATTACTCGAAAATGTACGTGGTCGTGATGTATTTATCGTACAGCCTACCTGCGCACCGACTAACGATAACTTAATGGAAATCCTGACAATGGCTGATGCACTCAAGCGTGCTTCAGCCGGACGGATTACTGCAGCCATTCCTTATTTCGGTTATGCACGCCAGGATCGCCGTCCGCGTTCAGTACGTGTGCCGATTTCTGCCAAACTGGTAGCCAATATGCTGTATTCTGCCGGTATCGACCGTGTACTTACAGTTGACTTGCATGCTGACCAGATTCAGGGCTTTTTTGATATTCCGGTAGACAATATTTATGCTACACCCATTCTGGTGCATGATATTGAAAAGCAGCGCATTGATAACCTGACAGTTGTCAGCCCTGATATCGGTGGTGTAGTGCGCGCCCGTGCCGTAGCAAAAACACTGGGTACTGATCTGGCTATTATTGATAAACGCCGGCCAAAAGCCAACGTGGCAGAAGTAATGAATGTAATCGGTGAAATTCAGAATCGTACCTGCCTGATTATTGATGATATGATTGATACAGCAAATACCTTATGTAAAGCTGCATCAGCATTAAAAGAGCGCGGTGCGGAACGCGTGCTGGCTTATGCTACTCATCCGGTATTTTCCGGAGCAGCGATTGAGCGTATTGCTTCATCAGAAATCGATCAGGTTGTAGTCACTGATACTATTCCTTTATCTGAAGCCGCACAGAAATGTGAACGCATTCGTCAGGTGAGTATTTCAGGCCTGCTTGCAGAAACTGTACGTCGTATCAGTAACGAAGAATCTGTGTCATATCTTTTCAATGAAGATGTGGCCATACCGGGAGCAATGTTCCTCCCTTAATACCCCCAAGCCGTCTTAAGCTGGTCGCGGCCGATGACGGCATTATCAACTTTGGAGTAGTTATGTCTTACGAAATTAAAGCAGAAATCCGTGAAGCTCAGGGCACTGGTGCGAGCCGCCGCCTGCGTCGCGAAGGTAAAGTACCGGCTGTATTGTACGGTGAAGGTACCGAACCGGTAGCCATTACAGTAGATCATCGTACTTTATGGTACGCACTGGAAAAAGAATCTTTCCATACTGCTATCATCAAACTGGATGTTAATGGCAAAACCTACGACGTTATTGTACGTGATTTCCAGATGCATCCGTTTAAACAACAGGTACAGCACATTGATTTCCAGGCCGTTGATGCAAATAAAGCCATCAATATTCGCGTTCCGCTGCACTTGCTGAATGCTGCTATTTCTCCGGCAGAAAAATTGCAAAGTGGTCGTGTGTCTCTGCTGGCTACCAGCGTAGAAGTAAATGCTTTACCGAAAAACATTCCGGCTGTATTGGAACTGGATGTTTCTACCATCAGTGCCGGTGAAATTCGTCACCTGACCGATTTAGTGCTCCCGGAAGGTGTGACCAGCGTTGCGTTAAATCGCAATGAAAATCTGGCTATTGCTTCTGCTACAGGTAAAAATAAATAAGCAGTACAGATCAATACCTGCATCTGATTAATATTTTACCTAAAAGTAAAATGCCATTGAAAACTGAAGTCTGTAGTAACAGACTTCAGTTTTTTTATAGTAACCAGAGTAATAATTCCTAAATTTAAATAATTGCAATTTAATCTATATATTAAAAAATAAAGTTAAATTTGAAAAATCAGAAACAAACGGCCTGTACAAGAGAAACATATAAAAATATTTTATTTCATTAAAATTACTTTTTATAAAATAAGTAACGCATACTGATTATTTTATAAATGTGTTATTGGCATAAAAATAGTCAATAATATAAAAAAGCTTTCATCTGAATCAATACAGATAAAAGCCTTTTTAGAAATTAATTTAATCAATTATAAAGCAGCATCAGGACTTTTTACGGCCTGGTTTTTTGCGTGAACCATTACTACGTGACTTCTGAACGGCAACAGTTTTTGTTTTGTTTGACTTGGTTTTCTTACCAGGTGCTTTGCGCGGCTGTTTAACAGTGGCTTTAAGCTGTTTCTGAATATTTTGCGCATTATTTGTCCGGCGACGCTTACCACTATTTGTGCTAATCAGCACCAAATCAATCCGGCTTGTATCCAGATCCGCGCGAGCAACTTTGACTACAACTTTATCACCCAGCTTAAAGCGGATACCACTGCGCTCTCCGACAATGGCCAGCATTTCAGGATGATAATTAAAATAATCTTCACCCAGATCGCTGATATGAACCATACCGTCAATATAAACATTATCTAAAGTAACAAACAAACCAAAATTTGCCATACCGGAAATCGTACCGGAAAAAACCTCACCAATTTTGTCCTGCATATAGTAAGTTTTAAGCCAGTTTTGCACATCGCGGCTGGCATTATCAGCTCTACGTTCTGCCAGTGAACAATGCACACCCAGTTCAGACCACGACTTTGGCTGATATTGTTTGTGCTGTAAAATGGCCTTAATGGCTCTGTGAACAGTCAGATCAGGATAACGCCTGATTGGTGAAGTGAAATGTGTATATGCCGGATAGGCCAGACCAAAATGGCCAATATTTTGTGGTTCATAAACCGCCTGCTGCATTGAGCGTAACAGCATAATACTGATTACATTCTGATCAGGCCGTTCTTTGATTTTTTCGCTTAGTTCTGCATAATCTTTTGGAGTAGGGCTATTACCGCCATTTAGGTGTAAACCAAGTAGCGATAATTGCTCACGTAAAGTATTCAGACGCTCACTGGTCGGACCGGCATGATTACGGTATAAAGCAGGATGTTTATGATGCTTGAGAAATTCTGCAGCACAGACATTCGCAGCCAGCATACATTCCTCAATCAGACGATGAGCTTCATTGCGCTCAACCGGTATAATACGTTCAATTTTACCCTGCTGATTGAACAGCATCTGTGTTTCTATACTTTCAAATTCCACGGCACCACGCTGCAGGCGTTTTTTCAGTAAAATCTGATATAGCCGGTATAAACTCAGTACATGTGTTTTCATCGGGTCATCAAACTGGTCATTACTAATCCAGTCCCATGCCTGTGTATAGGTAAGCCGTGCATGTGAACGCATTACCGCCGGATAAAATTCATAACTTTTAATATTGCCTGCATAAGTAATCACCATATCGCATACCATGCAAAGGCGATCTACATTCGGATTAAGGGAACAGATGCCATTAGATAAATTCTCCGGTAGCATCGGAATAACCCGCCGTGGAAAATAAACACTCGTAGCACGTTCCTGTGCATCCTGATCAATAGCATCATCAGGATGGACATAATGGCTAACATCAGCGATAGCAACTACCAGGCGGTAATTACGACCAATTTTTTCTGCATATACCGCATCATCAAAATCGCGTGCTGTTTCGCCATCAATAGTAATAAGCGGCAGATCACGCAGATCTTTTCGGTTTTTTCGCTCATCAGCTTTAACATGATCAGGTATTTTAGTGGCCTGAGCCATACAGGCCTGACTAAACTGATAGGGTAAATGATGTTTGCGTACTGCAATTTCAATTTCCATACCACTGTCAGCATAATCACCAAGAATTTCTGTAACACGTGCCACAGCTGCCTGAGTTGCATTCGGATAGGACTCAATTTTTGCTACCAGAACCTGACCGGCTTTAGCTTTACCCAAAGAGTCAGGCTGTAGCACAATACTTGCTCCCAGACGTTTATCTTCAGGCACCAGCATAGCTATGCCATGTTCAATTGTGAGTCGTCCTACCACATCTTTATTAGCTCGTTCGATGACATCCAGCACCTGACCTTCACGCCGCCCGCGACGGTCAGAACCAGCCGGTCTTACAGTGACAATATCTCCGTTCATTAACCCGCACATCTGGCGAGCGTAGAGTACAAAATCACTACCATCAGCAGGGTTTAACGGTACAGCAAAACCAAAGTCATCTTTGTGTACTTCAATCCGGCATTTAACCAGTGCCAGTTTATTGGCTACACAAACGGCACCGCGGCGATTAATTAGAATCTGTCCGTCTCGTGCCATAGCATTTAAACGGCGCTCAAAAAAAACTATTTCTTCATTAGTAATATTAAGTTTCTGTGATAATTCAGTCATTTTGACCGGAATACCGACTTTATCCAAAACAGCAATAATCCATTCCCGGCTGGGTAAAGGTTTGGAATAACGTTGTAATTCACGTTTTAAATATGGATCTTGATGGCGCAAATCTGATTTTTTTTTCATAGAGTATTGACAATCTCTTTAGAGAATATATAATGCACTTCCTTAGTTAAAGACATACTTTAACTGAAAGTTGCAATATATGCAAAAGCCCAGGTGGCGGAATTGGTAGACGCGCATGGTTCAGGTCCATGTGCCAGCAATGGTGTGGAAGTTCGAGTCTTCTCCTGGGCACCAAGTTATTTTCTTTATCTAGTAATAGACTTCAATCTTCAAAATTTCTTTCCAAAAGCAGTTCAGAATAGTTTTTACTGCAGACTTTCACAAAAGCTTATAAACCTTATAAATTTTGAATATCTGTATCTTAAAGATATACTTTCACATCGGTACAATTGTTTTAAATTAATAAAAATTATTATGACGGACTATATAGCGAGGGCTAAAGCTATAGCGAAGTATACAAATATAAATAATTACATTAATTCCAACTTAAGAGAAGAGAAGGGTTCCTCGAACAGGCTGGGTTGAATAACCGTATTCATAATCGATTTTATTTATTAAAGTGGTAAAAAATAAATATCTTTAAATCTAATACTTAATTAAGAAACCTAAATAAGCTAAATTTGCTAAGAAATAAACTTGAATAAAAGCAATTTAGTAAAGAAGTGATTACTATTAAGTCCAGTTTTCTTTGCTGGTAAATACTTTTCTTTGATAATCAATAGTTATAGTCTGATGTACTAGTAATACTGTTGACAATCTTGGCCAAAAATATATAATGCACAACTTCACAAGCACAACGGTGTTGGTGAATAAGCCCAGGTGGCGGAATTGGTAGACGCGCATGGTTCAGGTCCATGTGCCAGTAATGGTGTGGAAGTTCGAGTCTTCTCCTGGGCACCAGAATTCCAAAAAAAGATATCTAATATTTAGATATCTTTTTTTATTTTATAAAACTTAAAATCACTAATAGTCATTTTTTAGAGATTTGCAGATTAGCATAAAATTTGCATACTCAATCTGCATTTGACTTATTAAGTCAAATATCAATTTATTTTGTATCAAATATATAAATAATTTTCAAAATAAAAAACTATTTATGTTCCGTAGCAGGGAGCTGATTAAATGCCCATTCTTTATCCGTGCATACCCGTGCGAGTACTAAGCCTAATGGTAAAGCCAAGACAATAAGCATCGCCTGTGCTCCCCAGTTAATAGCATTAATAATATCGTTTTGCTGTAAAAAATACATAGCGCGAAACATATAAATGCCTGGTACCATAATACATACTGCCGGTACCGATAAAGCAATACGCGGACATTTACTATGGTGGCTAAAATAAAATGCACTGATACCGACAATAAAAGCTGCTATCAAAGAAGCTGCCTGAATAGGTATATTAGTCAGGTCTATCATTTCCAGCCGTAAAGTATTGGCATACATGCCGATAAAAGCAGTCATTAAAGCAGTTTTTACCGGACTGTTAAAAAGTAGGGAAAAACCAAGTACACCAAAAAAGCTGGCAATCAGACGAAAAAAAGCTGTCCATACCGGGTAGAGATTAGGCGAAAGCATAGCTTCCGGTGCCATATGGATTCCGGCTGCAACTACCCATGCAGCAAAAGTGGCGCAAAAAATTACAGTTATGGCATAACCTACACGCTGAATACCAGATGAAAAATCCAGTTTGGCTAAATCCAGCACTCCGGTTATCAATGGAAAGCCGGGTATCAGAAACAGCATAGAAGCTATATAGCCGGCAGTATGCTGAATATTTACTTTCAGCAAAAGATGGCTACCGCCAATAATCAGAAAATACACACTAGAAGCTACAGCAGCTGCCAGCATGGTGACAACAAACTGATTCAGATGTTTATGTAACAGGGTTTTTCTTAGCGCCTGGCCAAAACCAGAGGCAAAAAATACACCCAGCATTTCAATTAAACCACCACCGATTAAAAAAGTAAAAGATGAACACGCAACCGCAGCAAACAAAGCTGACTGCCGTAAACTATATAGGGCTGGTTGATTTTCAATTTCTGACAAAGATTTATCAAGAAAGCGAATCAGCTCGCTTTCACTCATCTGCTGATAACGAGCCTGTGTATCTATCAGCAGAGTTTCAAGCAATTGGATATTATTCGTATTAATTCCAACACCTTGAATCGTGGTAACCTCAGTTTTAAACTGTTTACCATTACGGCAGGTAGAGTTGATTTCAGTAAGCGTAATATGTGCCTGATTTTCCACACCGAGCATATAAGCAACATGACGCATTGACTGTTTAATGCGATAACTCCCGGTACCTGCTGCCAGACAAATTTTACCAACGCGTAAAACCAGATCCGATTTGATATTTAACTGAAGCTCATCAGAAGAAAGAGGCAAAGACATAATACTTTTTTATAAAAATAGTAGGCAAGTATTATAACGCTTGTAAGTAGGTGTTGCTAAATAAGAAATTTTATTTAATTCACTACCGGCTACCGTAGCAAATAAATATATTTGGCGTTTCAGATTTAATTAT
This sequence comes from Snodgrassella sp. ESL0323, assembly GCF_013346865.1. NCBI lineage: Bacteria > Pseudomonadati > Pseudomonadota > Betaproteobacteria > Neisseriales > Neisseriaceae > Snodgrassella > Snodgrassella sp. ESL0323. The sequence continues at coordinate 115,170 of NZ_JAAEDT010000013.1, forward strand.
CTTCTAAAAAATAATTATTAAAATATCTCTTAGTCAAATAGTTCTAAAATAATCAACCCCATGATAATACGTTATATATTATTAATTGAGCTCTTCAGGCTTAATTTCTGGATGTTCTGTAAATAATGGAACTAGTACATCAAAGTACATTTTACCTAACATTACTCCTACAGCACGTCTATATTCATTAAATTCTTCCGCAGAACAGCAATTTTGAGCCTTAATTAATGATTCATTCAGTTCCGAAGTTATATTAAGCATTAAATCTGTCACTTCTTTTGCAAATTTTCGATCTTTTATCATATTTATATACTTTTGAAGTATTGAAAAAATTAAATGTGTATTCTGATACATGCAATTATAAATTGCTCTGAACCAGAACAAATAGATTAAAAATTACTGTTTTAACGATTGTAAATAATAAATTAATTATTAATAAATAAGCAATTTAAATTAGACCGGACTTAAAATTAGCTAATAAAATCAGATTATTCAGACTATCAAAAAATAATTAGTGCAAAAATTTTAAGTAAATTAATGTTTTGCAAACAATTATGTTTATTTGTGCTACTAGATTGTCAGAATAAAAAATCAGCAATAGCTATTTTATTTGGATTTTATTACACGTCTTTGGCCACAAAATAGGCAAAGGCATGATTAGTTAAATAATGCCCATTTTTACCATGTTAGTCTTATTAAATTAAAAACTGGCAGGAAAAGATTTTAATATTTTCACCCATAAATTATATATTATTTAACGATAAGGCTCAGGCAAGCGTCTTGTTAAAGGGCGAAGTTTTTCCCTGTCATCCCATAATTCTGGGAAAACCTCAAACTTCAGATCATCACGATTTATCCCAGTATCAAAATACCGACAAAGGCGATCTCTTAAATCGCCATCACCCCACATACTAGTCAGTTCATATTTTTCAATAAGATCACGATCCTCAGGTAAAGTTAAATCTTCTTTTATAATTGGTGCATTTGTTATACCTTTTTCCCCATTTGCACCATTATCTATCAATTTTCCTCCTAAAAATACAAAGCTAAAATCTCCCTTATAGTGGTCACCATTATAGTGGTCACCATCCATAATTGTATATGGTTGAATCCAATACCTTTCATAAGGTTCAGAGCTGGGAATTACAGTCGGAGATTTTATCTTACTGTGAATTAAGTATTTGTTAATTATTCTTCCCACAAAAACCGTAAATAATGGCTTTACATTATTTAAATCAACATCATTCCATATTCCATCAGTATTGGAAATATCATAGAATCTCATTGCAGAGCTAGCCAACATTTGCCCTATTGTATATAAGTCATCGCGTAACTGGATATTAACCAGATCATTTTTTTTCCAAACAACACGTTTAGCCATAATTAACATTTCCGTCTTTTTTTAGCTGAAAGATGCTTGTCAGCGGCGTCAAGATAAGTTTTTCTATTAGCATTATTCTTCCCGACAGGGTTTTTTTTATTTGCAGTACCTCCAAGACGTTCATACTTTTCGTAATATCGCTGTTCTAAACCACGAGCCGTATTTTTACCAGATTGACCATAACCATCGTAAATGATTGTAGGCATCTCGTCAAACCGACTAAAATCATTTCCATAGCGATATTTCAATACAGCTATCGGATCTTGTCTTCCCTGCATACTGGCATAACCTATATAAACTTTACCAGTTTTAGCATCAATACCCATATATGTAATATGTGTTGCTGTCTTCGGATTACCAGCAAGACCCCACGGATCAATCCACCCCAACGGATTAGGCGCATACTGATAAAGATTCAAGCCACCGGCTAATCCAATCGGGTCAGGCTGAGTAAAGCGGCCTGTATCCGGATCGTAGTACCTGAAAGTATTGTAGTGCAGTCCGGTTTCTCTGTCTAAATATTGTCCCTGATACCTCAGGTTCTGTTGTATCTCTCTATGGGCAATCTCCTGTATCGGTTTACCCCATAGCTGGTATGAGCATTCCCAGACGATTTCACCGGCTTCATCCGTCAGCTCCTCCGGCATGCCGTTCAGGTCGGTATGGAAGTAGTAGATGTGCTCTTGCTGATTACCGTTTCTGTCTATCCGCGCCAGCGGTTCATAGCTGCCCTCATCAGTATACAGATACAGGCTCTGCCGTTTGTCTGCGCTACTTTCCTGAATCATCTGCAGCCCGTCCCACAGGAAGGTGGTGCGGTTGCATGGCTTACCGTCACGGTCCAGCCGGTGTTTTTCAATCCGCCGGCCGAGGGCATCGTAGACGTAGCCGTAGCGTTCAGTATGGTTCAGCTGTTCGATACGTACTTCGGTCAGGCGGTGTTCGGCATCGTAATGGTAATACTGGGTACCGCTGGCGGTTTGTTTGCTGTGGGTACGTCCGTGTTCGTCGTAGCTGTACTTCAGTCCACGGAAGCTGAGCAGCTGATTAAAGCGGATCAGGTTCTGATTGATTTCTTCTTCACCGCGTCTTCTGTCCAGCAGGTTGGCCGCAGCATCGTACTGCAGGGTTTCCCAGTACGCTTCGTTGCGGCAGCTTTCGATGCGGCCGGTTACGTCGTAGCGGTAATCACTTTGTCCCTGTCGGTTGTGTTTTTTGCTTACCAGCCGGTCCAGATTGTCGTAGCTGTAGCTGCGGTCTAATATGGTATCCGGCAGGATGCCTGCTCCCGGACGTTTGGTCTGTTTGCCGGTCAGGCGGCTGGTGCGGTCGTATTGAAAACTGGTATTCATTTTGCCCTGGCTGCGCAGGGTTTCCCGGTGCAGGTGGTCGCGCTCGATGTCGCTGATAATTTGACCGTCCAGGTTAATCTGGTGCAGATGGCCGGAACCATAATACAGTTTGTTGATGGTACGTCCGTCCGGTAGGGTGGTGGCGATGCGGTTGCCCAGTTT
>NZ_JAAEDT010000014.1:0-99238 GCF_013346865.1 Snodgrassella sp. ESL0323
ATTATATGTGCACTGGCCGGCAGAAATCTGATTAAAAACACACAACAGGCAGAAGATAAAAAAGGCGGTGAATGATGAATGAAGCATTTACACTGGCAACTTGTTTTGCCCTTGCCGGTGGCTTTCTGGGCTCGCTGGTAGTGTCTGATTATCGACGCTATGGGGTAATGCTTACTGTGACATTCATCATTATAGGGATGGTTTTTTCAGCCGCTATAACAGAGTATTTCTTCACGCAGAATCACCCGTGGCTGTTTGCCGGTGCCGGTGTGTTTGCCGGAATGGCTTCGAAATCTCTGTTAGATGCATTCAAAGCAACTGCGCCGAAGCTGGCTAAAAAACTGATCAATGCTGTGTGTAACAGGGCAGAAAAGATAATCGGTGATACAGATGATAAGCAGAAATAGTGATTTGATTACGTAACTGATTCAAGCCGGCTAAATGCCGGCTTTTCTATTTGGAGCGCTGGTGCCATTGATACAGTTATAACTATAGAAGATATGAAAAAATCATCTTTATAAAAATTAACTACTTGTTGTATATTTAAAATATAAATATAATATACTTACAACTAAGGGGATAGAATAATTAATGGCTTTGAATGGAATCAGGAAAAAGCAGCAAGCAATATCAAAAAGCACGGTGTATCATTTGATGAAGCTGTTACGGTACTTTGGGACGAAAATGCTTTAATAATTAATGATCCAGATCATTCCGAAGATGAAGACCGTTTCATATTGCTAGGGATGAGTGAGAATTTACGTGTATTAGTGGTTATTCATTGCGAAAGAGGCAATACAATTCGTTTGATTTCAGCAGGGACGGCCACCAAGCAAGAACGCAAACAGTACGAGGCACATTTATGAAAAAAGAGTACGATTTTAGTCAGGCAAAACGTAATCCGTATTCAGGACAGCTAAAAAAAACAATCACTATTCGGATTGATGAAGATAGTATTACTTATTTCAAAGATATGGCTGATGAAACCGGATTGCCGTATCAGGTTTTAATGAATATGTATTTAAAGGATTGTGCCGAAAACAAGCGCAAGCTTGATATTAAATGGACTAAGTGAATTTTAAAGAATTGAATAAGCTGCCAGTAGGCAGCTTTTTTCATGTCAAAAAAATACCCTCACGACTGAGGGAAGTCTCTGAGGGTTAATCGTGGTAAGAAGTTTTAAAGCAATTCAATAATACAAGAATAAATTTAAATTATCTATACAAAGCAGCCGTTATGGCTGCTTTTTTTATGCATGAAAGGTTTAGCAATGAATGAATTATCATGGATTAGTGAGGCACGCAGGCACATAGGTTTACGTGAGATTAAAGGTGCTAAATACAACCCGACAATCATGGCATGGCTTGACAATATGGGTAAGTACAGCAAGGAAAGCACAGCATGGTGGCGTGATGATGAAACGCCATGGTGTGGCTTATTTGTCGGGCACTGTTTGGGTGAAACTAGGCGGTATGTAGTCAAAAACTGGTTCAGAGCCAGAGAATGGGATAATGCTCAATTAATGACCAAGCTGGATAAACCCGCATATGGCTGTATTGTTACCTTTACCCGGCAGGGTGGCGGTCATGTTGGTTTTGTTGTGGGAGTAGATGCAAAAGGTAATGTGATGGTACTAGGCGGTAATCAAGGGGACGAGGTCAAGATTGCCGCTTTTTCACGTAGTAGGGTAACCGGTTATTACTGGCCTAGCATATGGTCTGATAAAGCAGTTAAATCATCTCCTTTACCTGGTCGATATGCGCTCCCTGTTTTAACTTCTTCCGGAAAACTCTGTACTAATGAGGCTTAGTTATTAGAAAGTAAAGCCAGCTAATTTTTGCTGGCTTTATTTATGTTCATCAGGACTTTCATAAAAAATATACCCGTCGACTATTCCGCCATTGATATTTTCAATATTGATAGTGTTAACGTCTCCATAAATCAATCCACCATCGTTAATAATTTCATCGGCATCAACAAAACCGCGGATTTGACCACCTTTAAAATTAATAACCTTAGCTTCAGTATTTCCGAAAATCAGAGCAGAACGCAATCTTATACTATTAGCTACAATATCCCCGCCAATAACAGCATGATCACTCATGATAATAGAATTAGCTTTAACTTGTGCGTGAATAGATGCTTCTCCACTAATATAAATTTCATCAGCATTTACACAGCCTTTAGCCGAGCAGACATCCAAATGTTTGTTGATTGTTAATTTCCCATCTACCTTAAGATTTCCTTTGATGCGAATAACCCCTTGTGTAGAAATATCTCCTTTAATATGTACATCACCGGGGTAGAGAAGATTACCTACAAAAGTATTAAGCTCTAAAGGTGGATAAGTGAGAGGCAATAAACTTATCAACCATGTTCCAAAATATATATCATTTAACTCTACACATCGCTCTAATACCTCTAAAGCTTCTCCGCCATTAGGGAAATACTTTTCAAAAGCTTGAAGCTCATCTACACAAGCGCCCATTTCTTCAAGCCACTCTTGAGTAACTATAAACTCTTCTTTTTTGGCTTCCATTTTTTGATCCTTTAAATAATAAAGCCCAGCCAAAACGCTGGCTTTTTCTATAATATGTATCAGATTAATTGAGGTTGGCATATATAGGTATTTGATCGGTATTAATCTCTAGTTTTCCTTCAAATTTAATTTTACCTTTTATATAAATCGAAAATTCTGAACAGTTATCAATAATTATATCTCCTTTAACAATAATATCGCCATTATGAACAATGCTAGCTTTTAATGTATCAACCACTACAGGTATATTTGTGGGAGTTACTTGTTATATCAGCCAATACACAGTGGTTATCTCCACCACAACTTGATTTTAGAATGCTAATTGCATTTTTCCATTCCGCAAAAAAATAACAGCATTTGATTTTTCAGCATTTATTTTCAAGTAAAAAAGCATATTTGCGGAACAAGAAATAAGCTAAAACCCCCGCAAAAGGTTTTTTTTTGCTGATAAGTAGTCATTATTAAAAAAGCAGCTTTTCCTCTAAGGAATAAGCTGCTTTTGTTTAAACGGAAAATCTATTGATTAATCTGTGCTGTTAATTCGCGGGTTTCATGAAAACGAATATCCGGCCAGCGTTCTTCTGTCAGAGACAGGTTTACACGGTTGGGAGCCAGATAGGTTAGGTTACCACCTGCATCTGTAGCGAGATTAAGTATGTTGGCTTTTTCAAATTCAGCCAGTTTTTTCCGATCAGGGCAGGATACCCAGCGTGCAGACCAGATGCTGACAGATTCAAATACGGCATCAACACCATATTCGTTGGCGAGACGAGCGGTAACTACTTCAAACTGCAATACACCTACAGCACCGAGTATTAGATCGCCGCCATTGTGGGGTCTGAATACCTGTACTGCACCTTCTTCACCAAGTTGTTGTAATCCTTTTTGCAGCTGTTTCATTTTCAGCGGATTTTTAATTCTCACAGCACGAAACAGTTCCGGTGCGAAAAACGGGATGCCGGTAAAGGTGAGGCGTTCACCTTCTGTGAAGCTGTCGCCAATCTGGATGTTACCGTGATTAGGGATACCGATAATATCACCGGCAAAAGCCTCTTCAACCAGTTCACGGGTATGTGACATAAAAGTGACAACACTGGATGCAGCAATGTCTCGGTTAAGACGCAGGTGTTTGATTTTCATGCCCCGGGTAAATTCACCGGAACACACGCGTAAAAAAGCAATACGGTCGCGATGCTTGGCGTCCATATTGGCCTGTATTTTGAATACAAAACCGGAAAATTTGTTTTCAGTTGGTTCGATCACACGCTCAAGTGCTTCTCTGGGCTGCGGAGCCGGTGCCCAGTCAATCAATGCATTGAGGATTTCCTGAATACCGAAATTGTTGATAGCTGAACCAAAGAAGACAGGTGTCAGCTCGCCACGCAAAAATGCTTCTAAATCAAATTCATTTGAAGCAGCCTGCACGAGCTCAATTTCTTCGCGCAGTTGCTGAATTTCTATCGGAAAGAGCTCATCCAGTCGGGAATTATTGATACCTTTGATTACATCAAATTCATGTGGCAGCTTCTCGCCACCGGCTTCAAAGAGGTAAATCTCATCATTCAGGATGTGATAGACACCTTTGAAATTTTTTCCCATACCAATCGGCCAGGTAATCGGAGCGCAGCGGATGTGCAGTATGTTTTCAACTTCATCAAGCAGTTCAAGTGAATCGCGAACTTCGCGATCATATTTGTTCATGAAGGTAACAATTGGTGTGTCACGCAGGCGACAAACATTTAAAAGTTTGATTGTTTGTGCTTCTACGCCTTTGGCTGCATCGATAACCATCAAGGCACTGTCAACGGCAGTGAGTACGCGATAAGTATCTTCAGAAAAATCTTCGTGGCCGGGTGTATCAAGTAGGTTAACAACATATTGACGATAATCAAACTGCATCACAGATGAGGCTACGGAAATACCACGCTGTTTTTCGATTTCCATCCAGTCTGATGTGGCAAATTTACCGGATTTTTTTCCTTTTACTGTACCTGCAGAGAGGATAGCTCCTGAAAACAGTAGCAGTTTTTCTGTTAGGGTGGTTTTACCGGCATCCGGATGGGAAATAATCGCAAATGTGCGGCGTCGTGCCGCTTCCTGGGCAATCTGACTCATGATTTTTATATTCTGAAAACAATAAAAACAAGACGGCTGTGGCCGTCTTGTAAAGAGATACATATTGTAGCACAGGTTGATATGAAATCTGTTAATTGGATATTTTAGTGCTGTTAATCATGACTTTTTATGAATATAAATTTTATTTATCGGCTGTTTACTAGTGATTTAAACTGGTTAGTCATTAGCTGTAGAAAAAAAGCATTTTTTCATATTTAAAACTTGGTTGTTACATTGTAGCTGCGCCTGGGCAGCATTGTGTTTAATAACTGCCAGTGCCAATGAAACTGAGTCTTTTTGTACCTGATTGATAATCAGCCCCGCTTCTTCATTGTTGCTATCATATATGCTGTCTCCGTCGGAAAGCGGGGTAGTACTTTCAATAAGTACCAAGCCGCGTTTTACCTGACCGCGGTACTGGGCCCGGGCGATAATTTCCTGTCCTGGATAACATCCTTTTTTAAAATGCACGGCACCGATAAGCTGCTGATTGAGCATTTGTGCCACACATGTTTCTGTGGTGGCTGCACTAATCCATGGATTGCCGCAGGTAATTTCATGAGTTTTCCATGCTATGGCATTTTCGGTATTCAGTGGTGGTAGCTGATCGATTTTGCCGACGCTGACCTCTGAGTGATCTGGCAATTGTATCTGCCAGATCTGATTGGTCGTCGTTGCTGATAAAACATATTGAGGTTGTTCTGGTGCATTTGATACAGGAATATCATTTGGTAAACCAACTGCCACACCCCATTCGGGCATGGTTTCTAATTTTACTTTGCTGCGCAAAATGTACATTTGCAATTTTTTCTGTAGCGTTTCACACAGATCGGCTGCAGCAATCAGAATAATATCGTCTCCTCTGTTAAGTAGAAGCATATTGGCGATGACACGGCCTTTGGCTGTATTATAAGTTGCCAGACATGCCTGTTCTTCTGCAAGATGATTAATGTCATTTGAAAGCTGATTATGCAAAAATGTGGTGCGATCTTCGCCGCTAACCCGAATAAGGCCGAAAAAGGGCATCAGGGTAGATGCTGTGTGTGTCATGTTGAATCCTGATTAATTTAAATTCGCCGGTTCTTATTATAAATCTGAATTTTTAGTAAACAAATAAAAAGCTCCGCCCAAATTCTGGGACGGAGCCAGGGAAAATACTATTAATTAACCTATTTTCCTTCAGCTTTTGCTTTTAACTGCTGATACATATCAGGATGTTCGTTTTTAAGCAGTTCTGCTACCTCCATATTTGCACGATTCAGTTTGCTTAATTCCAGTTGTTCGACATGAACCAGACGAACCAGCTCGCGAACTGGTTTCGGAATATTGCGTCCTGCTTCGTAACGCGAACCACCGGATTGGGTAACACCAACCTGACTCCAGAACTCAATTTGATTTAAACCAAGTTTTTTACGGATTTCACGCACATTGTTAATAGGTTTGAATGCTTTCATAATTTTTATACCTTAAAAGCGAGTTGTCTATGTGTTAGTAAATTAATATGGTCATTCATAAATAATTAATTATTTTGGTAAAATTTGTCAGGAAAACTGATGGCAAATGTTTTACCATTATGCATAATTATCTATTGGCTTCAATATTATCACAATTGTTTTTACATTCAATACAATATTGCTATTGTTTTATTAAAATGTGGTATAACAGGATAATACAGATTTATTTTAATTAAACTAAATAAAGATTTATTGTTTTATATCAGATATTAATATTATATTAATGTAAAGTTATGATATTTTTATGCTTTTAAGGTTTGCCTGTTAAAGGGCTGACTGTAAGTATTTCATAGCCGTTTTCAGTAACCAGAACCTCATGTTCCCATTGTGCTGAAAGCTTATGGTCTTTGGTCACAACCGTCCATCCGTCATTTAATATACGTAAATGACGTTTACCTTGATTAACCATTGGCTCGATTGTGAAAATCATTCCGGGTTGTAATTTTAATCCTGTATTGCGACGACCATAATGCAACACTTGCGGTTCTTCATGAAAGCCGCGACCGACTCCATGTCCGCAAAATTCCTGCACCATAGAGTAACCCGCATTCTCAGCTACTTGCTGGCAGGCGTAACCAATATCACCAAGTGTTGCCCCCGGTTTGACTACTGATATACCGGCCATCATACTTTGATGGGTAATGTTGATCAGGCGCCGGGCCTGCGGGCTGATTTCTCCGACGGCATACATACGGCTTGAGTCTCCATGAAAACCATCTTTGATAATGGTGACATCTATATTTAATATATCGCCGTTTTTTAGGGGTTTATCATCGGGTATGCCGTGACAAATTACATGGTTGACAGAAGTACAGCATGACTTGGGAAATGGCGGGTTGCCATAGCCTAATGGGGCAGGATAGCCGCCCTGAACATTGATATGATAATCGTGGATCAGACGGTCAATTTCATTGGTGGTGATTCCCGGTTTGATAAACTGGCCTATGTAGTCAAGTGCTTCGGCAGCCAGTCGGCCAGCAACACGCATTGCAGCAATTTCTTCTGCATTCTTAATAATCACGGCCATGATTCTTCCTTTTACGGTAATTAAAATAATTCAGTTAATGTGTATAATAATTTAAGCATTCACCAGTAAACTTAGTTCATCGGTAATATTCTGTTTGCGCATAAGACTTTCACCGATAAGAAAAGTGTTCACCTGATGTTGTCGCATCATATGAATATCATTTGTGGTGAAAATACCACTTTCAGCTACAACAGTTTTTCCTGTCAACGCGGGCAGAAGCTTGATGGTTTGTTGTAAATCTACTTCAAAAGTACGCAGATTACGATTGTTTACACCCCATAGTGAGGTTTGCATATTGGTACATTTTTCAAGTTCGTCTTCATTATGTATTTCAAGCAGTACGGTCATACCTAGTTCATGAGCAATAGCCTCATATTCGGTCAACTGAGCACTGCTCAGTGCCGCAGCAATAAGCAGGATTGCATCTGCATTGTATGCCCGGGACTGGTATATTTGATAGGCATCAATGATGAAATCTTTGCGCAGTACTGGCAGATTGCAGGCATTGCGTGCGATATTCAGATAGTCAAGGCTACCCTGAAAATAGTTTTTATCTGTTAATACAGACATGCAGGCTGCGCCACCAAGCTGATAATCTCTGGCAATCTCTGCTGGTGAAAAATCAGGACGAATCAAACCTTTAGATGGGCTGGCTTTTTTTACTTCGGCAATAATGGCAGCCTTTCCCTGATGATGTTTTGTCTGTATTGCTTCAAGAAAAGGACGCGCAGGGTTCTGTTCATAGGCTTTCGCCCGTACTTCAGCCAGTGTTTCAGCCGTTTTGGCAGTAACCATTTCAGTTTTTTTGGTGGCAATAATTTTATTTAAGATATCACTCATGAGTTGTGTCCAAAAGTGGATGCTGAAGCAGAATTAATCAAAAAGGGAAGGCGGGTTATCGCCAGAAGGAAAACCATCTTTTAGAAAGAACTATCTTCACTAATTTCTGCTTTCAATACTTGAAAAATAGCCCGGAAAGCTTTAGGTGGTTTTCCTGCAGCCTGTTCCTTACGGGCATTGCGAATTAATGTGCGCAGATTGCTGATATCAATATGCGGATAGCGGCTGATGATTTCAGTAAGGCTGCTGTCATCGGAAATTAAACGATCACGCAGATTTTCCAGCCGTTGTAAATAAGCATTATGTGTACTGTTTTCACCTTTGAGGCGCGCAAGATAATCGCTGATGGGTTTGGTATCGGTTTCACGCATCAGACGACCGATAAACTGAGCCTGGCGTTTAAGCGCGCTGTTGGAGCTGATTTTCTGATAGCTTAATACTGCCTGTAATAAATCTTCAGGCAAATTCATTTTTTTCAATGTATCTGCAGATAATTTGGTTAATTCCATACCTAATTGCTGCAAATCATTCATTTGCTTTTTCAATTGGGTTTTACTTATCCATTTTTCGTCTGCAAAAGCCTGGCTATCGGGATTACTGTTCATATTTATCGGGTCATGTGTGTATCTGAATTTCAAGTATCTATTTTAGCAAAAAATCCATATTATTTCAGTTGGCACGCTTGTTTAACTGCTGCCAGTGCCTAAACCGGCATGTTAGAATGCAAACTTCTTTGCAAGAGAGTAGATTAATGTTTCATCATAGTGCCGACCAGTTACAAGAATTGTGCCAGCAGGCAATCAATAAATCGAGACTGCAAGGGGCAACTGCTGTTGAAATCGATATTAGCGAATCTGCAGGCCAGAATGTACAAGTGCGTCAGCAGAATGTTGAGCATATTGAATACCAGCAGGATAAATCCTTAGATATAACAGTTTACCTGGGTCAGGCTAAGGGGCGTGCGAGTACTGCTGATTTCAATGAAAAAGCAATAGAAGAGGTAATCAGAGCAGCTTTAAGTATTGCCCGTTATACAGCTCAGGATGACTGTGCCGGTCTGGCAGAAGCCGCATTACTGGCTACAGAGTTCGGCGATACAGAATCTTTTTTCCCCTGGTCACTGTCTGCCGATGAAGCGATTGAGATTGGTAAAAAAGCCGAACAGGCCGCGCTTGATGCCGATGAGCGTATCAAAAATTCTGAAGGAGCAGAGGTACAGACTGATCATTATCAGTTTGTATATGCCAACAGTAATGATTTTTGTGCTTATCAGCGCGGCAGCCGACACAGTATTTCCTGTAGTGTGGTGGCTGCGGATGACTCAGGGATGCAGCGTGATTACTGGTATGATTTGGCACGAGATGCACGAGATCTTGATAATGCTGAAATTATCGGACAGACAGCAGCAACACGTACAGTACGGCGTTTAAACGGTCGGTCAGTTGCTACAGGGAAATATCCGGTTATTTTTGATACTACGGTTGCCGGAAGTTTAATTGGTCATTTGGTAGGTGCACTGAGTGGTAGTGCGTTATACCGGCAAACCAGCTTTCTGGTGGACAGTCTTGGCAAACAGGTTATGGCGCCCTGGGTATGTCTTACAGAGAAACCACATGTAAAAAAAGCACTGGCCAGTACTTATTTTGATGCAGAAGGGGTGGCTACACTTGACCGTACTGTTATCAGTGAAGGACAGGTTGCAGGTTATTTTCTTAGTAGTTACAGTGCGCGTAAGCTGGGTATGCGCACCACGGGAAATGCCGGTGGTGTTCATAATTTATATCTGAATCATACTCATGCCAGTCAGGCTGATTTGTTGAAAACGATGGGAACCGGTTTACTGGTTACTGAGCTGATGGGGCAGGGTGTAAATGCTATTACCGGAGACTATTCGCGCGGCGCTGCAGGTTTCTGGGTGGAAAACGGAGTAATTGCCTATCCGGTTGAAGGTATTACCATTGCTTCACGTTTACAGGATATGTTTATGGCAATGGCTGGTGTAGCAGATGATTCGTTAAAGCGCAGTACGCATAAGGTTGGTTCGATTTTGATTGATAATATGATTATTGCTGGAGCCTGAAGTGTAACTGGTAATGGGAATTTGTATGGATAATGGTCAGGCGAAAGTACAAATATTTGATAACTGCGTGTTTAAAAGGATTGAAAATGAGCTTCCGTAAAGCATTGTGGTGTGTATTTTTTCTGGCAGTACTTTGTGCGGCAGGGTCGTTTATAGGTCAGTATGTTCTGGGAATGAACCCGTGTGTGTTGTGTATAGTTCAGCGTGTAGCGGTCATTGCTACTGCGTTACTGGCTTTTTTGTGTGCCTGCTGTCCTAACCGCAGCTGTATTGAGCGGGTGATAAATGCCATTGTAGTCAGTCTGGCACCCATAGGCGGACTGGGTGTAGCTGTATATCAGATATATATTCAGCATCTTCCTTTGATGGATCAACCTTCCTGCGGCGCACCGTGGACGTTCCGTTTGCGTGATGCGCCGTTATTTCATTGGTATGAACCGATTATTCGCGGTACAGGTAATTGTGGTGAGGTTCAGAAAATTTTACTGATACCTTTACCGATATGGAGTGCGTTATTTTTTACTGCTGTATTACTTTGGGTCTGGGTATGGTTCTGGCGCAGTCGTAAATGCTGAAGCTGTGCCGGATCAGCGGCTGATAATTTGTTTTGTTTGAATGAATGCTATGGTATGAATGCTAGATTTTTACTGAAGACAATTGGTCATATTACACTGGCTGGATTATTCCTGTGCGGTATGTCTGCCTGTAAGGACAAGGGCAGATGGTCTGGCGGGGATGATAATTCGCCGGATGACAGCAGCCGGGTATTAAATCAGCCAGCACAGATAAGCCGGTTGATTCCGGCTCGGGTAGCAGATCGTGATGCATGGGCTGCAGATATCAGTCGGATCATGGATGAGCTGAAAATCAGTAAGACTCAGGAAAATGTATGTAGTGTGATTGCTGTGGTTGATCAGGAATCAAATTTTGTTGCAAACCCTTCGGTTCCTGATCTTGGCAATAAAGCAATCAAGGCTTTTCAGACGGAAGTGCCGCAAAAATTTGTCAGGCAGTTTGGTCCGGCTCTGGGACCGGCAGTTTCACGTTATTTTAATTCAGTACTGGTTAATGAACCGAGCAAAGAAAACAGTTTTCTGGTACAGATGCGTAATGTAAAAACTGAACAGCAGCTGGACTTAATTTACCGGCAGATATTTGCTTATGTATCAAAGCAATTTTATGCTGATTCAATTACTAATGCCGCAGCCAGGTTTATGGGTAAGGATATCGGAGAAGATAATAATCCTATTACTACTATTGGTTCGATGCAGGTATTAGTAAAATATGCACGTGAACATCAGCGCGATAATGCTACGGTAAATGAGTTACGTGATTATATGTATACCCGGGAGGGTGGTTTATATTACGGTATCCACCGGTTGATGAAGTATCCTGCGGCCTATGATAATCCTCAATACCGTTTTGCTGATTATAACTCCGGCATGTATTCGAGCCGCAATGCAGCCTTTCAGCAAGATATAAATAAACTGCTCAATACAGATATGGCTTTGGATGGGGATTTATTGCTATATGATAAAGATGATAAGGCGCAGTCAATGCCTAGTCAGACTGAAACAGCATTGAATCAGTTATTTGCTGATCATGGTGTCGCAATGAAAACGGAACAGATACGTTCAGATTTGTTGCAGGAAAAACAGGCAGAATTTGAAAATACATCCACCTATCAGAATGTAATTGCTTTATATAAACAGCAATTCGGTAAAAATCCGCCATATGCTATTATGCCGCAAGTGATAATTAGCGGACCGAAGTTAAGCAAAGATTATAATACCAACTGGTATGCTACTAATGTCACCCGTCGTTATGAAACTTGTATGCGGCATGGTGGCGGTACCGGACGCCACCGTAAAAGATAAATTCGAACATAAAAAAGCCAGTATATTCATATACTGGCTTTTTTATCGGATTATTCCTGATTTTTTTGTTTTGCTTCAAGGATTTCCCAACGTTCAAGTTTTTCCAGCAGCAGCTCTTCAATTTCAGCAATACGTGTTTGCCATTCAGTTGCCAGTTTATAGTCATTTTTGAATATTTCCGGATCGGAAAGTTTATTATTCAGCTCTTGTTGTTCTGCTTCGAGAGCAGCAAGCTCGTCGGGTAAGCTGGTGAGTTCACGTTGTTCGTTGTAGGAAAGTTTATCGTTGCGTCGGCTTTTTTGCCGGTTTTTATCAGGATTACTGGTATTTTTGCTTGTTGTGGGCGCTGGTGTTAGTAAGCTTTGTTCACGTTTTTGGGCGTCAATATAATCCTGATAACCGCCTATGTATTCTTTTAATTGACCATTACCTTTGAAAACTATGGATTGAGTAACTACATTATCCAGAAAAGTACGATCGTGACTGACAAGAAATACGGTGCCGTTATAATCCCGCAATAACTCTTCCAGTAATTCCTGCGTATCGATATCCAAATCATTTGTTGGTTCATCAAGTACCAGAATATTAGCTGGTCGGATAAATAGTTTGGCCAGTAATAGCCTGTTGCGCTCGCCACCAGAAAGTGATTTGACTTCACTACGAACTCTGGCCGGAGAAAACAGAAATTCTTCAAGATAACCAATTACATGTTTACGCTGACCACCAATATCAATGTAATCATTACCCTGACCTATAGTATCAAAAACAGTATCGTTTTCATTTAATGCACTACGAAACTGATCAAAATAGGCAACTTCCTGACGTGAGCCCAGCCGAATTTTGCCTGAGGTTGGCTGTAATTCACCTAAAATCAATTTTAAAAAGGTAGTTTTGCCAACACCATTTGATCCGATCAGACCAATTTTGTCACCGCGCTGAATAACACAAGAGAAATCACGCATAATAAGGTGTTCACCATAAGCAAATCCGGCGTGTTCAAGCTCTGCTATAATTTTCCCGCTGGCTTCACCGCGATTTAAATTAAAGCTGACCTGCCCCTGTACTTCACGACGTGCAGCGCGTTCGCGGCGTAGTTGTTCCAGCCGTTTAACCCGCCCCTGGTTACGTGTGCGGCGTGCTTCAATTCCTTTGCGAATCCATGCTTCTTCCTGAGCATGAAATTTATCAAAAAGCCGGTTATGTTCAGCTTCAACAGCTAGTTCCTGTGCTTTTTTTTCACTATAGGCACTAAAACTTCCCGGGTAACTACGTAAATGTCCGCGATCTAGTTCGATGATACGCGTAGCTACACGATCCAGAAAGCGTCGGTCATGTGTCACGACAATCAGACTGCCGGCAAAATTACCAAGCAGATTTTCCATCCATTCTATCGCTTCGATATCCAGATGATTGGTTGGTTCATCCAGTAACAGGATATCCGGTTTTTGTACCCATGCCTGAGCCAGTGCAACACGCTTTTTCTGACCACCGCTTAAGTTGCTGATTAATTCGTTTTCCGGTAGTTGTAATTCACTTAAGGTTTGCGCAATTAAGGCATCAAATTGCCAGCCGTTAAGGTTTTCAAGCTTATTCTGTAATTCAGTTAACCGATTCAGACTGGTTTCATCACCAATATTCTGGCTGAGCTCATGATACTCACGTAACAGATTTTGCAGTTCGCCCAATCCTTGGGCTATGGTGTCAAATACAGTAGCCTGCGGTTCAAAAAAGGATTCCTGCGGTACATAAACAACTTTTTGGTTGTTCTGGATAGTTAATAATCCGTCATCCAGTTTCTGTACTCGGGCAAGAATTTTCAGTAATGAGGATTTCCCGGCACCATTGCGACCAATAAAGCCTATTTTTTCACCTGCATCCATTTGCAAAGATGTATGATCCAGTAAGGGGTGGTGACCTACAGTAAAGCAGGCATTATCGAGTGACAGAATACTCATGATTAAGACGAATACGTTTGATTATGGTTTATGGAAATGAGTTATTGTATCAGGTTCATAGTTAATATGTTGCAGCAATACTGAACTTACCTTTAATTAAAAAATCCGGCAATTTTTGTCTGGCTGTCCTTTGCCATTAAAAAAATGATTTTCTTCATCGCAGCGGCTGGAGCTGCTTTGGCAGATAAATATTCTTCCATCCTGATTTAATTTGATTATACGAGGTTCAGCTTCGGTATCAATCGCCACTGCTTTGAGTGTGAAATGTTCTTCAGGTGCAAAACGCGGATTTCCCTGTATGCGAAAACAAAAATGCTGGTTCTCAATAATAGGTAATTCTGGCCAGTTGTGTTTGTTTTGCTTATAGCTAATGTGTTTTTGATAATGTTTGGACAGGAATTGAGCATTGATAAGCAATGCCGCCTTTGCCTGATTTAATCTACCCTGTAGTACATGCTGGCGATAATATGGATAAGCAATCAGAATTATCATGAGGATAACAGTCAGTATAAGCATAAGCTCAAATAAGCTGTATCCCTGTTCGGTTTTTCGGAGTGAAGACATACGATATCTGTATTTATGCTTATAGAATATACTAACCATTTATTTGATAAAAGAAATTATTTTTCGAATTAATAGTATATATGAATATATCTATATTGTATATTTTATTTTTTTATGCTATGAATTTATTGTTAAATTCTATAATAAATAAAATTATTTATGATACGCATAAATAGTATAATTATTTTGTTTTTTGTTTATTTAAAATTCAAAATATTTATAATAAATAGTCAGGTATTAGTGTCCAGATAATTCTTGTAGATATTATTAATTAAAATCAGGATTTTATTTTTTATTTAAAAAATTCATGATCAGTTTGTGTTGACAGGTATAACAGCAGTAAAAAAACGGGCTATAACGCCCGTATTTAAAAAATTTATTTGGCTGATATGGAATTAACGATGATGTAAGCTTTCCATCCGGATCATGGTAACCGGGGATAAAACTCGTGGTAATGCCTGAATTCTAGCCATTGACTGTTTGATAAAACGTTCTTTGGTTGAATGTGTCAGGATAACAATTTCGGCAGATTCCTTATTAATAATACCTTTTTGGATGAGAGCCTCAATAGAAATATTTTCTGCAGCAAGAATATTCGCAATTTCTCCCAGCACACCCGGTTCATCGCAGGCAGATACACGCAGATAATAACTACTGGTGATTTCATCCATTGGCAGAATGGAAATATTTTGTAATGAATTAGACTGAAAAGCCAGATAGGGAACACGGTAGCTGGCTTCAGCATTCTGTAATCGGGTTACATCAATAATATCAGCCATCACTGCACTGGCAGTTGGGCCGGCACCAGCACCAGCACCATAATAGAGTGTCTGCCCAATCATATCTGCCTGAACAGATACAGCATTCATTACTCCTTCTACTTTTGCCAGTAATCGGCTTTCAGGGATTAAAGTAGGGTGTACACGCAGCTCGATACCTTGCGAAGTTTTGCGGGTAATACCAAGTAATTTAATGCGATAGCCTAGTTCCTCAGCATAACAGATGTCCAGACTCTCCAGATGACTGATGCCTTCCAGATAACACTGGCTGAAATTAATCGGGGTTCCGAATGCCAGTGCAGAAATAATACTTAATTTATGACCGGCATCATGACCTTCAATATCGAATGTAGGATCGGCTTCTGCATAACCCAGTTCTTGTGCCTGTTTTAATGCTTCCGGAAAAGTACTGCCTCGGGTACGCATTTCACTCAGAATAAAATTACTGGTGCCATTGATAATGCCGGCAATAGATTCGATATGGTTGGCAGCCAGCCCCTCACGTAAAGCTTTAATAATGGGAATACCGCCGGCAACTGCAGCTTCATACATCACCATTACATTGTGTTCAGAAGCCAGTCGGAAAATTTCGTTACCGTACTCTGCCAGTAGTTTTTTATTGGCTGTAACGATGTGTTTTCCGTTTTTGATTGCCTGAATCACAGCGTCTTTAGCTATTGTTGTACCGCCAATTAGTTCTACTACAACATCAACATCAGTTGCATTTACTACTTCAAATACATCATCACTAACAAAAGTGTTATTGCCGCATATTTCCCGGGTACGTTCAATATTACGACTTGCTGCTCGGGTAATAATTAATTCGCGGCCAAGCCGGCGGGTAATTTCATCCGCATTATTCTGTAATAACTTGACGGTACCACCACCTACTGTGCCGACGCCCAGCAAGCCTATACGCAGAGGCTGCATGTTTACTCCTTCAAATAGACAAATTTAATTTATGGACTGCCTGATACTTGCAATTTTACGTGAATAATCTACTATGCTAGCCGAAAACTGCTTTTTTGACTACTACAGCCATAGTATGTTGTGTGGTTATGCATAAGGAAATTTTAATGCAAATTGAAGAAATTCGGGATAAACAAGGATTATGGATTGAGGAAGTTGATATCGGAAAAATTACTGTAAACGGCCGGCAATATACTCAACCTGTATGTATTACTGCTGATGAAGTGCTCACACTGGATAAGCAAGCAGCCAGTGAGTTAACCATTGATGATTTTACTCAGGCTTTACAGTTTAAGCCTGAAGTGATTTTAATCGGTACCGGAAATCATCATGTGTTTATTCATCCGCGTCTGACTTCACAATTAGTCGAAAAAGGAATCGGTGTAGAAAGTATGTCTACAGCTGCTGCTTGCCGTACTTTTATGGTGTTGCGCAGTGAAGGCCGCAGTGTCTGGGCATGGTTGTGGCCGTTAATAGAAGAGTAGTATTTATTTAAATATATTGCTTTTAAAAAGAATAATTTAGAAATAATCAGTATCAGGGTTAAGGATAAAAAATCAGGCTGCCGGTATCATTAACCGGAACCTGATTTTTTAATAGTTACGTAAGTTATTTATTTAACTGCTGTGCTGTTCTGACCTTTGATAATGCTCATGCCAGCACTTACCAGACTACCAATATCTGCAACATTAGCAGGCATAATCAGAGTGTTATTGGTTTTTGCCAGTTTAGCAAAAGCATCTACGTACTGTTCAGCCACTTTCAGATTCACAGCTTCTGTACCGCCCGGTTCTTTTACTGCGGCAGCTACCTGACGAATTGCTTCCGCGGTCGCCTGAGCAACCAGACGCAAAGCTTCAGCTTCACCTTCAGCGCGATTAATTTGTGCTACTTTTGCACCCTGAGATTCATTGATAGAGGCTTGAGCTTCGCCCTGTGATTTCTGAATTTCCGCTTCACGCTGACCGGCCGCCAGATTAATCTGTTCCTGTTTAATCCCTTCAGACTGAGCAATACGTGCGCGTTTTTCCCGTTCGGCCGTGATCTGAGCCTGCATTGAGCGCAGAATTTCCTGAGGCGGAACCAGATCCTTGATTTCATAACGCAATACTTTAACACCCCATGAAACCGC
Source organism: Snodgrassella sp. ESL0323 (assembly GCF_013346865.1). Lineage (NCBI taxonomy): Bacteria > Pseudomonadati > Pseudomonadota > Betaproteobacteria > Neisseriales > Neisseriaceae > Snodgrassella > Snodgrassella sp. ESL0323. The sequence continues at coordinate 17,392 of NZ_JAAEDT010000014.1, forward strand.
TGCTTCATCCAGAGAGGCTACCACGGTATGGTTAATATCATCACGTTCTTCAAAAGTTTTATCCAGTTCCATACGACCGATAACTGAACGTAATGTTGTTTGTGCCAGTTGGGTAATGGCAACTACAAAGTTACTGGAGCCATAGGATGCAAGTTTAGGATCAGTTACCTGAAAATAGATAATACCATCCACTGTAAGCTGAGTATTGTCACGGGTAATACAAACCTGACTGGGTACATCCAGTGGGATTTCCTTTAAGGTATGTTTATAAGCGACACGGTCGATAATCGGAATAATAAAATTAAGACCGGCCACTAGAGTAGCATGATAGCGGCCTAAACGTTCAACTATATAGACTTCCTGCTGCGGTACAACTTTAAATGCCATGCAGATAAATGCGACAATAGCGGCGAGAAAAATAAATGTCAAAATCATAATTATTCCTGCGAAGTAGATGGGACCTGAGAAGTAATATTTAAAATGTTGCCTTGATGGCTGATGATTTGCGCACTGTCACCGGATTTTGCTTCTGCCGGATGATTAAAACGAGCCTGCCAAATAGTACCCCGATATTGTACCTGCCATAATCCGTCGGGTAGCAGCTGACTAAGTATCACTGTCTGACCGTAGTCCGGATCATCAGTTGGTTTGGCCATGTTTTCACGCGGATGCTTCTTTTGCCAGGCACGTACAATGACAATACCCAGAATAGAAAAAACTATTGCAATAACAGCATTGACGCTCTCACTGGTTTTCAGCAGCCATTCAGCCAGACCGGCACTAAGTAATGAGGCACTGATTACCAGCATATAAAAAGTGCCGCTAAACATTTCCAATACAAACAGAACCAAAGCTGCAATACACCAAATCATCATTATCTCCTTAATTTTATAATCTTTAACAGAAATATGTTGTATTGTAAAGTAATTTTAGGATGATAGTATCCGTTGCCTACGGGTTTCGCTCAGAACGATACCAGTGCTGACAGAAACATTCAGGCTTTCAACGGTTCCGAACATAGGAATGGATACCAGTGTATCACACAGATCTCGTGTTAAACGGCGCATGCCATTACCTTCTGCACCCATTACCCATGCTACTGCTTCCGGAGCCGTAAAGTGATATAAGTCATCACTACCGTTCATATCAGTACCGATAATCCAGATACCGCGCTGTTTCAATTCACGAATGGTGCGTGCCAGATTTGTTACTGTAATATAAGGTACTGTTTCAGCAGCACCACAGGCTACTTTACTTACGGTAGCATTTAATCCGACACTTTTATCTTTGGGAGCAATTACTGCGTGAACTCCCATAACATCTGCTACACGCAAACAGGCTCCCAGATTATGCGGATCTGTAATGCCGTCAAGAATCAGCAATAACGGTGGTTCATTCAGATTTTCAAGTACATCTTCTATGTCTACATGTTGTCTGGAAGCATCGATAAAGCCCACTACACCCTGATGGCGGGCATGTTTACTCAAAGTATCGAGCCGTGCCTGATCTGCGCTGATAATGCGCACATTTTCTGCTTCAGCTTTATTTAATACATCGCGCATACGGGCATCATGTTTACCCTCCAGTACATAAAGTTCAATTATGCTGTCCGGGTTTTGCCATAAACGGGCATTAACTGCGTGAAAGCCAATGATGAGGCGCTGATTTGACATGTATATTTCATTTAGTGTGTAAAGAAACCAATTATAACGGAAATTAGTGTACTAATCTGATTATACCGAATAAATATCATTCTTCATTTAAAAATGTAATTGTGATGTAATTTTCCTGATAAAAGAAATAAATACCGTTGACAGGTAATTAAATTTTCCGCTCAGGGTTAAGACAGTATCAGTTACATCTTGATAAAAATTTCTTGCTTATAAAATGTTATCTTTATCATTTATTTAAAATAAAGCAAATTAAACTAAAGTATCTTAATGTTCATTTTCAGAGTTTATGAATAAAGTTAAGAATAATGCTTGTATGAGGGGAATAAACTCTGACCGGTAATAGCTGGTCGGGAATTTAACTTTAATACAGGAAAAATTCTTATGGAATATTATTTATGGGTGCTGGCTAAGTTTCTTGTTGGTTTTATTATTGTCATTCTGCATTTGAATGTAACAGGTAAAACGCAGTTGAATCAGATGACCCCGGTAGATTTCATTGGTAACTTTGTACTTGGCGGTATTATCGGTGGGGTGATTTATAATCAGGATATTCCGATTTATCAGTATATTATTGTGTTATTAATCGGTGTTTGCCTTATTTCATTATTAAACTGGGTATGTAAGCATGTCAGCTTTATCCGAATGTTTGCTATTGGTGAACCGATTCCGATTATGAAAGACGGACATTTTTTGATGGATAATATTCTGCGTAAAAAGAATAAGATTGATATTCTTAATGTGGCTTCACTTTTGCATGCTCAGGGTATTACTTCGTTTCAGGAAGTCAGTTATGCACAGATTGAGCCCAGTGGTTCGCTGACGGTGTTAACAGATAAAGGCAAATATCCTTCATTAATTTTATTTAAGGAAGGAGAGGTGCGTACAACGGAATTGCATCGGATAAATAAGGATGAAAAGTGGCTGGAGCAAAAAATTCAGCAGCAGCACCTGACAGAAGATGATTTATTTCTGGTTGAATTCTGGAATAATAGTTTAAATTTTGTACTGCGTAACGGCGAAGTAAAAAAAGATACGCTAAAAAGTTAATTTTTATTGCAGATTAGTGGCTGGAGAAATATCCGGAAAAGGTTACAATACTGTTTTAGGTTAATTTAATTTATTGCTGTGCAGCCACTCGAATATTGTCTTCAGAAAATTTGCCATAGCAGGAATGCTATGGCTTTTCGTTTTCCTTTTCTTTCCTCGGTGCAGCGTCATGCACTGATAGCTTTGTATGCTTTGCAGCAAGAATTAAATGATGTAGTTGAAGATTGTTCTGATGCTAATGTGGCTTTGACAACACTGCGATGGTGGGAGCAACAACTAGATAAGCTGTATAACTCTGATTCTGTTCCTGAACATCCTTTATTACAGGCTTTGAAACCATTTATTACCCGATATTCTTTACCGTTGGCTGAAATACTGGTTTTGCCTGATGCACATCGTACGCAATTAACTCAGGCCAGATTTCAGAATATGGAACAGTTATGCCATTATAGTAAACAGGCAGGGATGGTGCAGGGACGTTTAACAAGCAGAGTTCTGGGGTTCAGTGCAGAACAAACTTTGGATTTTGCCGATAAAGTGGGTGAAATATGTCAGCTAGTGACGATTTACTCACGGATTGGTGCGGATACAAGGCTGGGAAAGCTGTATATTCCAGTAGAGTTATTACAGCAATTTAATGTTTCGGCTCATTTGGTACTTAACCGACACGGTGGAGTTGAATTTACGGCATTGATGAACGCATGGCTTGCTACATTAAAACAGCAGTTTAATTCTGCTCTTGCTTTGCTGCCCTCCGCAGATAACCGCAGGCAGCGCCCCAGTCTGGCCATGCTCTCAGTAGCCTGGGCTCAGCTTAATGAAATTGAGCAGGACGGTCTACAAAATATCATGCAATATCAGCTGGTCGTACCGCGACCGCGTCAGCAACGGTTATTCTGGAAAACATGGTTGTGTGGTTTTCGGCCGGTATAGATTAAAAAATGTGAAGCAGGGTGTTTTCTAATAAAAGTGCGATATGGCGAGTATTATGAGTTATGAGAACTATTTTTGTAATTTAATTATTTTTTTAAAATTTTATTGCTTAAATAAATAAAATATTGAAATTATATTTCAATGTAAAAGCGTATGTCTGAGCAATTTTAATTACTCAATAAGGCTGGTTTTTTGTATAATTTATGCCATCATCTGCTTACTGGTGCAGGTGTAAGCAATTTTATTGCTAAATTGCTTCCGGATTAATCCTGTGCTGAGGAACCTCATATGCTCAGAGCAAAAAAAACCTTATTTATTCTGGGTTTAACTGCTGCCTGTTTGCTTTCTGCCTGTTCGCAATCCGAACAGGGAAATAAAACCAGCGATACCAATACGAAAAAAGTAGCCATTACGGCAATTGTTGAACATCCTGCTATGGATGCTGTACGTCAGGGTGTGATTGATGAATTGCGTGCTGAAGGCTATGAGCAGGGTAAAAATCTTCAGCTGGATTTTCAAAGTGCACAAGGGAATACTGCTACTGCCGGTCAGATTGCTAAAAAATTCGCTGGTAATAATCCGGATGTAATTGTTACTATCGGCACGCCAAGCGCGCAGTCTATGGTTGCAGCAACGCGCAAAATTCCGATAGTGTTTGCAGCAGTAACCGATCCGGTTGCAGCCAAACTGGTAACAAGCTGGGAACCCAGCAAAACCAATGTTACCGGTGTATCTGATAAACTGCCTTTACAGCCACAGATTGATTTAATGAAACAAGTGGTACCTAACCTGAAAACAGTGGGTTATGTATATAGCCCGGGGGAAATCAATTCAACCGTTGTGCTCGGACAACTACAGTCTTTACTGGCTAAGGACGGTATTACTGTGGCAGCAGCTCCGGCACAGCGTACAACTGATGTCCCCATGGCTACTAAAAGCTTGCAGGGTAAGGCAGATCTGATTTATACCTCTCTGGACAATAATGTGGTTTCTGCTTATGAATCCATGTACAAAGTTGCCAAAGATATGAAAATGCCCTTGGTGGCTTCAGATACCGGCTCAGTAAAACGCGGTGCAGCTGTAGCACTGGGGGTTAATTATCATGAGCTTGGTACAGCTACTGGTAAAATTGTAGGTCGGATTCTCAAAGGAGAGCAGGCTGGTAACATTGCTCCGCAGCGTATGACCGCAGATCAGCTTGATTTGATGGTAAGTAAATCTCATGCTGCCGAACAAGGTATTACATTTTCGGAGCAATTACTCAAACAGGCTAAATTAGTCGATTAGGATTATAGAAAGCCTCTGGGACGGATACCGTAACATCGGCAAGCTGATTCAGGCTTTGCCGATGTTGTTTTTATTTTCAACCACAATTTATTAATTGGTTAATATGTCTTCTATAGCTTTATTTGGCGCTTTAGAAAGCGGACTGATATATGCTCTCGTTGCTCTGGGTGTACTGATTTCATTCCGTATTCTGGATTTTCCTGATTTAACTGCCGATGGCAGTTTTCCGCTCGGCGGTGCTGTATTTGCCATTTGTGTTACCCATGGTATTAATCCGTGGCTGGCTACTGCACTTGGCGGAGTTGCCGGTGCATGTGCAGGTTTGGTAACAGCATGGCTGCATGTTTCTTTAAAAATCATGCAGCTGTTGGCCAGTATTCTGGTTATGGTTGCTTTGTATTCGGTTAACCTGCGTATTATGGGGGCACCTAATTTGCCTTTACTGGATCAGCCCAGTGTATTTACGCCGTTTTTTAATGCAGACGGAAGTAACCAGTATTGGGTGCAGCCGCTGGTAATTTTTGGTTTTGTGCTGATTGCCAAATTTTTTCTGGACTGGTTTTTTGCTACAGAAATTGGCTTATCAATGCGAGCTACCGGCGTAAATGCACGAATGGCTCGTGCTCAGGGTGTAAATACCTCACGTATTTTACTGTTAGGCATGGCGATATCAAACGCATTTATTGCCTTGGCCGGTGCACTATTTGTGCAGACTCAGGGCGGTGCAGATATATCAATCGGTATCGGCACGATTGTCGTCGGGCTGGCCGCAGTGATTATTGGTGAAACCCTGATTCCGGGAAAACGGTTCATCATTATTACACTGGCCGTTATAGTGGGAGCAGTACTTTACCGTGCATTTATTGCGCTGGCGCTGGGCAGTGATACATTGCAGCATATAGGCTTTGGACCGCAGGATTTAAATCTGGTTACAGCAATTTTAGTTGTACTTGCGCTGCGGTTGCCGGCAATCAAAGGTTACTTTAAAAGGAAATTCAAAGCATGATGCGCGCAGATAATTTACGCCTTACATTCAATGCGGGAACACCAATTGAAAATCCTGCTTTGCGAGGCATGAGTTTAAGTATTGCAGATGGTGAGTTTGTTACCGTTATCGGCAGTAATGGTGCCGGTAAATCTACTTTTCTTAATGCCATCAGCGGTGACACCATGGTGGATTCCGGTACGATTACTATCAATAGTAAAGATGTTACCAGTGAACCTGCTTATAAACGTGCTCCATTAGTAGCACGTGTTTTTCAAGACCCTCTTGCCGGTACCTGTGAAGCCTTAACCATTGAAGAAAATATGGCTCTGGCACTGCGGCGTGGCAGCAGTCGTGGTTTGCGTCCGGCTATTAAACGTCAGTATCGTGAACTGTTCCGTGAAAAACTGGCAATGCTTAACCTGGGGCTGGAGAACCGATTGAGCGACAGAATTGGTTTGCTTTCCGGTGGGCAGCGACAGGCAGTCAGTTTGTTGATGGCTTCGTTGCAAAGTTCTAAAATTTTATTGCTTGATGAGCATACTGCGGCACTGGATCCTAAAACAGCCGCTTTTGTACTGGAGCTGACAGACCGTATTGTGCGTGAAAATAAATTAACTGCAATGATGGTAACACATTCGATGCAGCAGGCTCTGGATCACGGATCACGTACTGTTATGCTACATCAGGGGCGTGTGGTGCTGGATGTGGCTGGTGACAAACGTGCTGGTATGAGTGTGGCGGATCTATTAAAGATGTTCGAACATACTCAGGGCGAAAAAGTATCTGATGATGCTTTATTACTGAGCTAAACCTTTGTGTTTATAAAACAGGCTGTCAGCATTCCTGACAGCCTGATTTTCTGATTGGAAGCATAATGTCTGTACCTGAACTGATTGTACTGAATAAACCCTATGGTGTGATTTGTCAGTTTAGCGCTCATGAGAAACATCCTACCTTGAAGCAATATGTATCATTACCCGATGTCTATCCGGCAGGCCGGCTGGATACAGATAGTGAAGGATTGCTTTTATTAACTGCGAACGGACGTTTACAGGCAAAAATTGCTCATCCTAAGTATAAACTGATAAAAACATACTGGGCACAGGTAGAAGGTAAACCGGATAATGAACGCATGCAGCAATTGGCTGATGGGGTAAATCTGAGCGACTTTATTACACAGCCGGCTCAAGTCCAATTGGTTAGTGCTGCTGATAGTGCCCGTTTATGGCCACGAGTACCGCCAATTCGAGAACGCAAAACAGTAAGTGATTTCTGGTTGCAAATTCGAATCAGTGAAGGTAAAAACAGGCAGGTACGACGCATGTGTGCAAAAGTCGGCTGGCCTTGTTTACGTTTAGTGCGAGTAGGAATAGGGCAGCTTGATGTTTTTTCCCTTAAGTTACCTTTGGGTAAGTGGCAGGCTGTGAATCCAAAAGATTTATCATAAATATTTTTTGAATTGCCCTAAATTAAAAATAACCCTTATGTTATAAACATAAGGGTTATGTGTATTTCCTAAAATGAAATAATTAATCAGAATGCAGGGATGATGGCACCCTGATATTTTTCTTCAATAAATTTTTTCACTTCAGGTGAAGTCATGGCCTGTTTCAGCTTTTGGATTGCATCACGGTTTTCATCCCCTGTGCGGACAACCAGAATATTTGCATAAGGTGAATCTTTTGATTCAATAAATAAAGCATCTTTGGTTGGTACCAGTTTAGCTTCCATAGCAAAATTGGTATTAATTACAGACAGAGTAGCATCATTTAAAGTACGCGGTAACTGAGGCGCATCCATTGGTGTAATTTTGAGATGTTTCGGATTATCAACAATATCACGTACAGTAGCACTGATACCCGCATCTGCTTTTAATTTAATTAAACCGGCTTTTTGCAGCAATAACAAAGCTCGACCACCATTGGTAGCATCATTTGGAATAGTAACCAGCCCGTCATCAGGTATTTCACTGAGTGCTTTTACTTTTTTAGAGTAAATACCCATCGGTTCTACATGAATATTGGCAATCGGTGTTAACTGCATTTTGTGTTTCTGGACAAAATCTTCCAGATAAGGTTTATGCTGAGAGAAGTTAGCATCTACATCTTTCTCATTCAGGGCGATATTCGGACGTACATAGTCAGTCATCTGAATGATTTGTAAATCAATTCCTTCTTTTTCCAGTAATGGTTTAGCTACCTGAAGAATTTCTGCATGGGGAACAGGTGAAGCAGCAACTTTCAGTATTGTTTTATCTGTTGTTGCAGGAGTACTGCCAGAACTGGCGGCCGGTACGGATTCAGTTTTCTGAGTACAGGCTGTCAGTACTGTACTGATTGCTGCCACTGACAATAATGCAAATAACAATTTTTTCATATTTAACCTTGAGTAAGATACGCAATAAAAATATACAGCTGAACATTAACACAAAATGCATGTTACTTGTATTTTTTACATGCATGTTTACTTTGGTTAATAGTTTTTTAACTGGTAATTAAACTGTGCGGCCGATAACAGCTCCACAGTTTAATTTATTCATTTGCCAAGCATTGGCTTAAGGTATTTTCCGGTATAGCTTTTAGGATTGGCTGCAACTTCTTCCGGAGTACCTTCCGCGATAATCGTACCGCCGCCATCACCACCTTCCGGACCCAGATCAACGATATAGTCAGCTGTTTTAATCACATCCAGATTATGTTCGATAATAACAATGCTATTACCTTTCCCTTTCAGGCGATGAATAACGTCCAGTAACAGAGCTATATCGGCAAAGTGTAAGCCGGTGGTTGGTTCATCAAGTATATAAAGTGTCCGCCCAGTATCGCGTTTGGAGAGTTCCAGCGCCAGTTTTACCCGTTGAGCTTCCCCGCCGGAAAGTGTGGTGGCAGACTGTCCTAATCGTACATAACCCAGTCCTACGTCCAGCAATGTCTGCAATTTTCGTTTAACTGTTGGTACAGCATCGAAAAATATGCAGGCTTCTTCCACGGTCATTTCCAGAATTTCACTGATATTTTTGCCTTTGTATTGTATTTCCAGTGTTTCACGATTATAGCGTTTTCCATGGCAAACCTCGCAGGGTACATAAATATCAGGAAGAAAATGCATTTCTACTTTAATAACCCCATCACCCTGACAGGCTTCACAGCGTCCGCCTTTTACATTAAAAGAGAATCGGCCAACTGTATATCCGCGTTCACGAGAAAGGGGTACCCCGGCAAACAGTTCGCGGATGGGTGTAAACAGGCCGGTATACGTGGCAGGATTAGAACGCGGAGTCCTTCCTATGGGAGACTGATCAACATTAATGACTTTATCCAGATGCTCCAGTCCTTTGATATCTTCATAAGGAGCAGGCTCTTCACTAGCACGATTTAATTCACGTGCAGTAATTTTTGCCAGTGTGTCGTTAATCAAAGTTGATTTGCCACTCCCGGAAACGCCGGTAATACAGGTAATCAGGCCGAGAGGTAAGGTAAGGGTTACATTTTTAAGATTATTGCCACTGGCGCCGCTTAATATCAGTAAGCGCTCTTTATCAACCGGACTGCGCTGTTCCGGCATGCTAATGGCTTTTTTCCCGCTCAGATATTGTCCTGTTATGGATTCTTTGCATGCTGCCACCTTTTCAGGTGAAGCTGCGATAATAACTTGTCCGCCATGCTCACCGGCACCGGGTCCCATATCGACAACAAAATCGGCGGCACGGATAGCATCTTCATCATGCTCAACGACAATTACGCTGTTACCCAGATCGCGCAGATGTTTCAGTGTATCGAGCAGGCGGTCATTATCGCGCTGGTGCAGGCCGATAGACGGTTCATCCAGTACATACATGACACCTGTCAGGCCGGAACCAATCTGGCTGGCCAGCCGGATACGCTGAGCTTCACCACCAGATAAGGTTTCAGCACTGCGTGCCAGACTCAGGTAATTCAGGCCGACATTAATCAGAAAACCAAGGCGCTCATTAATTTCTTTAAGAATTTTTTCAGCAATCTGTTTTTTATTACCTTCCAGATTCAGATTCTGGAAAAAATCAAGTGTCGCTGTTAACGGCCATGCATTGACATCCGGTAATGATTTTCCGCCTATAAAGACATATCGGGCTTCTGTTCGCAAACGAGCACCGCCGCAGGCCGGGCAGGCTCGATGACTTTGATACTGGGCTAATTCTTCGCGTACAGTAGCGGAATCTGTTTCGCGGTAGCGCCGCTCCAGATTGGGCAGAATACCTTCAAACGGATGACTGCGGGTAAATTTTGTGCCCCGTTCAGACAGATAGGTAAATTCAATCTGCTCTTTACCAGAACCATAAAGAATAATATTCTGGATTTCTTCCTTTAATTCATTAAATGGCGTATTAACGTCAAATTTAAAATGTTGCCCGAGTGACTGAATCATCTGGAAATAGAAAGTATTACGTTTATCCCAGCCCTTGATTGCTCCAGCGGCCAGCGATAAATCCGGATGCATTACTACTCGCTCAGGATCAAAATAATCCATGCTGCCGAGTCCGTCACAACTGGGACAGGCTCCGACAGGGTTGTTAAAGCTGAAAAGACGTGGTTCGAGTTCCTGCAGACTATACGAACATACCGGACAGGCAAAGCGTGCTGAAAACCAGTGTTCTTTACCACTATCCATTTCGATGGCCAGAGCACGCTCATTACCCAGACGCAGTGCAGTTTCAAAACTTTCAGCCAAACGCTGTTTGATATCCGCGCGTACTTTTACCCGGTCAATAACCACATCTATATCATGTTTGATATTTTTTTGCAGTTTTGGTACTTCTTCAATCGCGTATACCTCACCATCAACACGAACTCGTGCAAAACCCTGTACTTGTAAATCAGCAAAGTATTCAAGAAATTCACCTTTGCGACCGCGTACCGCCGGAGCCAGAATCATTACCCGGCTTTCTTCAGGCAGGTTCAGTATATGGTCAACCATCTGGGAAACAGTCTGACTGGATAAAGGCAGGTTATGTTCAGGACAATACGGTGTGCCGACACGTGCATACAATAAGCGCAAATAGTCATGAATTTCAGTGACTGTTCCTACGGTAGAGCGCGGATTATGACTGGTTGCTTTCTGCTCAATGGAAATAGCTGGTGACAAACCTTCAATTAAATCTACATCCGGTTTTTCCATCATTTGCAAAAACTGGCGAGCATAGGCCGACAGGCTTTCTACGTAGCGTCGTTGTCCTTCTGCATACAAAGTATCAAAAGCCAGCGAGGATTTACCACTACCGGACAAACCGGTAATGACAACCAGTTGATGACGGGGAATATCCAGATCTATATTTTTAAGATTGTGTGTGCGTGCACCGCGAATATGAATCGTATCGTTATCTGACATAATGCCTTGCCCAAACTAGCTGGATAAAAGAGGATACCGGCTTTAATTAAATTGCTGTTTATTAAAACCATCCGGTATTATACCTATTTCAAAACGCTAATTTAAAGCTATCAGGTAAACGTTTTAATGTTTTCGTAAAATAAATTCCTTAAAATCAATACGTAACTCTTGACTTCGTAATAAGTAAATTAAAATGGGCACATTTCCCAGCGCCACAATCATGTATAGGGCATTAATACTGTTAAACAGCCAGATCAGTACAGCACTTAATATGGCTGCACAAACCATAAACAGACCGTTGATAATATTATTGGCAGCAATTGCATGCGAACGGAACTGATCGCTGCTGGCTGTTTGCAACCATGTGTATAATGGCAGTGAGAAAAAGCCGCCGAAAAAACCAATACCGATTATGCAAATGATTATTGCCATGCTGTCCGGCCGGCCGATAAATGTACCGATACCGGCAACTGGCAGATTAGGTTGTGACGGTGTGAACCATACCAGCAGCAGACCGAATATACTCAGGCCGATTGTCCCGATCACAACCAGACTAAGATGTAACTGATGGCGGCTAATCCGTGCACAAACAATAGAACCCGTACCTATGCCAAGGGAGAAGAGTGTTAGCATTAAATTAAATACAGCCTCGTTTCCACCAAGATTCAAACGGGTAAAAGTAGGGAGCTGGGTTATATATACAGAACCAATCAGCCAGAACCAGGAAATACCGATTATGGCAATCCAGAGATTTTTTTGCAGATAAGTTTGCCGAAGTAGCTGTTTTGTACTCCGCATGATGTTTGAATCAATATATTGCTGTGGAATTTTTGCGGGTACCCTTGGCATAAATATACTGGCAATCTGTCCCAGAATAGCGACGAACAGCAGGATACCAAACAGCCATGCTGTATTGGTGCCAGCCAGAATAGTACCTAAAATCTGCCCGAATAATATGGATAGAAAAGTACCGCTTTCAATCAGGCTATTACCGTTGAGTAGTTCATATTTAGGGAGATATTCTGGTAACACCGCATATTTCAACGGACCGAACAAGGTAGAATGTGTGCCCATCAGAAACAGGCATAACATCAATATTGTCACAGACTGCATCCAAAAGCCGATACCTGCTATCAGCATAATGCAGATTTCAGCAGTTTTTATCCAGCGCGCCAGAATGGCTTTATCCATTTTATTAGATAATTCACCAGATAATGCAGAGAAAAGAAAAAAGGGCAGAATATATAGCAGGGCACCAGCATTCAGCATCTGGCTTGCTGGTAACCATGAATTAGCACCAAGCCCATAAAAACTGATTAAAACGAATAATGAGGTTTTAAACAAATTATCATTAAACGCACCAAAAAACTGAGTACCAAACAGCGGTAGAAATCGTCTGGTACGGGCAAAAGCAAACTGGTTGCCGGATGGGAGCATATCAGGTGTAGACATAAATAACCTTACCAATACATATGTTGTGGTTACAGGGTGCCGGTGAGGTCATTCAGTACAAAATGCTGACCACATAAGATGAGATATTGTTGCTGTAAACGCCCTATAATATTGTTTTCAGCATCACAAAGCTGAACATAATCGGCTTTGCGAAACCAACGAAGGCTTTCTTGCTCTGATAATTGCTGCAATATCTGCCATTGTACCGGACAGGCTTGCTGGTCTGTTTCATCAGCCTGTGCTTTAACAGCATAATAGCCAGTAGCTCCATCAGTATAAGCTGAATTATCTTCATCCATGAGTACCAGAAAACCAAGATGACAGTTGTCCGGGCTGTTAATACTAAAATAAAACATAGTCAAAAATTTCTTTTAATTCTGAGAAGAGCTTAGTCAAATTATTTATTCTGCTGGGAGGATTCTAGCAGTTTATAAATGTTTGTGTATGCTAATATGCATGCTTTTGTGTACAGAAAAGCGTACTGGCTTTGAAACGTATTGCAAATAGACATGATATTTGGTTAAAACACTGACAAATATTTGTTCAGATTGATTGAATCATGTATTTAAAACGGGTCAGTGCGCAGAATTTTTGGTTGGTTTTAGTTTGAAATTATGCTTTATCTCTTAATTGCTTCATTTATGTGGGGTAGCTCGTTTATTGCTACAAAAATGGCTTATGACATGCTGGATCCGTCACTTGTGGTACTCGGCAGGCTGATATTGGCAGCAGTAGTTACCTTACCCATCACGTGGAGCTATTTTAAAAACCATAATGTTATTTCCAAAGTACAACTGATCAAAATTATCGGACTAGGATTGCTGACATATCCTGTAACTTATCTGTTACAGGTTACAGGTTTGAAACTTATTCCTGCGGTCAATGCGGTCACCATTATCGGTATGGAACCAATTATTATAGTACTGGTGGGTCTGATTTTTTTTCGCGAAAAAACACCATTGCTGGTATTTATACTGGGCATTGTGGCTTTTATAGGGGTGCTGCTGGTAGTAGGTAAACCGGAAAAAGCCAGTGGTAATACTGCCTTGTTGGGAGCCTCGCTGGTATTTACTTCAACTATTGTCATGGCTTTCTGGATACGTTTGTCACAAAAGTTACTACGCGAAATAAATGTTAAGATATATACAGCCTTAACGTTGCAAACGGGTACTGTATTTGGTTTGCCGTTTATGCTGTTTCTAGTTGAAAACTGGGATATTCATTATTCTTTTCAGGGTGTTGGTGCTATAGCTTATCTGGGTATAGGATGCAGTCTGGTGGCTGCATGGTGCTGGAATAAAGGGCTGGAAAATGTTTCTGCCAGTGTGAGTGGGATATTTCTGGCTATGGAACCGGTTTTCGGAGTAATAACGGCCATTCTGTTATTGAATGAAACGGTAAATATACAGGCTTTTGCCGGAATAGTTATGGTTATTGGAGCGGCAACTACCTGTATATTTATTCCAAAAAAGAATTAAATTTATATAGCTAAAAATAAAAGGTTAGTGAATGTACACTAACCTTTTTGAGTTAATTGCAATGATATGCTGTAAAACTACAGATTGGTCAGCTTAATTTTCTGACCGGGACGTAATACTTGTTTCCCATGTACTTTTTGCAATTTACTTACAGGAATATTCAGGCGCTGAGCTATGCTGCTAAGCGTATCGCCTTTTTTTACCGTGTATGAAACAGGAACTACACCGGATTTGGAGTCTTTACCTTTACGTACAGCAGCCAGCATCCGTTTATTATCCTGATTCGGGCTAATTTTCAGTACCTGACCAACCTGCAGATTATGACCGCGCAGATTATTGGCAGTAACCAGATCAGCTACATTAATATTATAGCGCTGGGCAATTGAATACAATGTATCACCCTTATTTACTTTATGAGCAATATTACTGCGGCTGTCCGCAACGTTGATGACATTGCGTGTTGTGCGTTCATTACGGTTTTCTGCCAGACGGGCAGCATTCTGAACTTCTTCACGTTCAGCCTGTGCCAGTGCTTTTTGAACGGAAGCTGCAGCAGCTGCCTGTAATTGCGCATCCTGTGCAACCTGCATCAGTGCATCCTTATTGGTTGCAACAGGGGCAGGCAATTCTGCTGGGGTTGCTGCGTTTTCAGCCACGGTTATGGTTTGGGTTTGTACTGTTGTATTGACCGGTGACGGCTGGTCAGTATTCAGTACAGTGGATGTTGTGGTTGTAACTGTTTCAGTAAGAGCTGGTACAGGTGCATTGCCGGTATCAGTAACTTTATCAGCCTGAGCAACATTGGTTGCTGCCGGATGAGTCACAAACGTGCCCGGAGGTAATACTGGTTTTGCCATAGCAATATTCAGTAATGGATCTGTATCACTGTTGCGGAAAGAATCCATAAGCTGAGTGTTCAAACTATTTTTACTGATAAGCAGGCTGCGACCGGCTGGTACAGTATTGCTGGTCAGATTATTCAATCGCTTGATTTCAGCACTGCTCATTCCAGTTTGTGCAGCTAAATCAGCTACACTGGTGGTTGAATATGCTTTAAAGATATTCCATGAAAGCAGAGTATTTTTATCTGCGTTGCGATAATTGCGTTCAAAAGTATTTACTGCGGTAATAGGCAGCAGCATTTTACGATTTTCTTTAGGAATAAAAACCGGACTCTTGAAACTTGGATTAAGGGTTAGAAATTCTGAAGTCGAAATATTCGCCAGTCGAGCAGCTGCATCAATATCAATCGGCTGATCAATACTGATTGCTTCAAAGTAAGGACGGTTCGGTACAGAAACCAGATTAACACCAAAGGCCTGCGGATTTTCGATAATATTCCGCACAGCCAGCAATTTCGGCACATAATTACGGGTTTCATTTGGCATGCGCAGATTTTCATAGGTAGGATCTATACCCGCCAGCTGAGCACGTTTAATGGCCTTACCAACATTACCCTCTCCCCAGTTATAGGCCGCAAGAGCCAGTGACCAGTCACCAAACAGGCTATAAAGATATTGCAGATAAGTTAAAGCAGCATCAGTCGCTGCATATACGTCGTGACGACCATCATACAGATTAGTCTGCTCCAGTCCGTACTGTCGACCGCTGCTGGGCATAAACTGCCACAGACCGGAAGCTCCTACCCGTGACTGAGCTTTGCTGACGAAAGCACTCTCAATAAACGGCAGTAAAGCTACTTCAGCCGGCATCTGACGTTTTTCTGCTTCATTTACGATGTGATATAAATAAGGCTGGCTGCGCACAACCGTGCGGTTAAAGTAATCGCTGTGGCTTGAATAATACTGCTCCTGCCGGCGAATAATTTCAGGATTAACCTCTGTCATACGGAAATCCTGACGCAAGCGTCCCCAGATATCATGATTGGAATTCGCTTTTCCCTTCAGGGTAGCCGCATTTAGATTCATTATTGATAAGCCAATACCATTACTGGTGTAAGATTGGGCAAATGATAATGAGGGAGCAAGTATCAGGCCAGTAAGTGCCAGTACCATATGCTTCAATTTAGCCATTCGTTTAACCGTAAAATTTGTGCAAAATCCTATTAATATTAAAGAGGAAGTTCTTAACGGTCAAGGATAAATCCCTATTTTTACAGTAATGATGTAAATGCAATAAAATAATTCAATAGTCTGCAGCTTAGATTTAATATGGTACATAATGGTGTTTAAATGAATACTCAGCAATTGGAAAACTGGCTGGCCGAACATAAATTTGGTCTCTATTTAAGCCGGCTGGAGCAGCAGTTCATCCTGCATAAATTAGCAGGGTTGCGTTTTGGCACCATATTACAATGCGGTATATCACAATGGCAGTTCCGGCATGTTTTTGCAGCTGATTCCCAGTATATTGTACAAAGTAATATAGTCGATTGTGGTACAGCAGTTATTGCTGAATGTAAGGCCTTACCCTGGGCTCAGCAAAGTATAGATACCATTATCTGGCCTCATGGTCTGGATACTTTATCCGATTATGAAGAGTCTATAGCTGAAATAGCTCGTGTTCTGGTGCCCGGTGGGCATCTTGTAATGACTGGCTTAAATATTCATGGATATTGGCGCCTGTTTTATCAGAGCAGTCTGAAAGGCCATTTTGCTTTAAAGTTACTGTCTGCTCGTACGGCTGTTGATAAGATGCAACGCTTTGGCCTGTTTCTGGAAGAAGGACAGTTTATGGGTTATGGTATTCCGGCCTGTTACGGTGATAGTCACAAGGCTATAGAATATATGGGTAATCGCTGGTGGCCGCATCTGGCAGCTGTTTACGGGCTGGTACTGGTCAAGCGAACTGTACCGCTCACTTTAACTGCGCAGAATGCAAATATATTACTGAATCCAGCACCATCGGTTGCTTTGAAAAGCATAGAATAAGAGCGATAAATTCACTCTCTAAAATAAACAAAAACCTGAGCTATCACTCAGGTTTTTGTTTAATCAAATTCAGGCAGCCTTATCTGTATCACAATCCAGCTTTTTGTCCATAAGTTCCTCAAATTCGCGCATACACACACTGGCGATTGCCAGCATATTATCAATTTCCTTTTTGGAAATAATTAGCGGAGGAGCCGCTACGATGTGGTCACCGCAGGCGCGGAAAATCAGATTGTTCTTAAAAAAGATATCCCGGCAAATCAAACCTGTAGCGCCGAAATCGTCAAAGAACTCGCGATTATCACGATTTTTTACCAGTGTAAAACCACACATCAATCCTTCACTGCGAATATCAGCAACATATTTAAACTGACTGAATGTTTCCTGCCAGCGCTTGCGCATATAAGGACCTGTTTTATTACGTACCTTTTCAATCAGATTCTTTTTATCAATTATATTCAGGTTTGCGCAGGCAACTGCAGCTGAAACCGGATGCCCGCTGTAAGTGAAACCATGATTAAACTCACCCCCGGCCAGTAGACCTTCTGTTACTTTGTCATTGACCAGAACTGCCCCGATTGGTAAATAGCCGGAAGACAGTCCTTTAGCGGTCGTAAAAATATCTGGCGTGAAACCAAAGGTTTCGAATCCAAACCATCTGCCAGTACGCCCATAACCGCAAATTACTTCATCAGCCACCAGTAGTACGTCATATTTTTTACAGATGGCTTCAATTCGCGGCCAGTAACTTGCAGGAGGAATGATCACTCCGCCAGCACCCTGAATCGGTTCTGCAACAAACGCTGCAATTTTGTCCGCACCCAATGACAGAATTTTTTCTTCAAGCCAGTTAGCAGCACGAATGCCGAATTCTTCTTCACTTTCACTAGTTTTGGCTAAGCCGTAATACCAGGGTTGTTCAATATGAACTATATTGGCAATCGGTAAATCACCTTGCTCATGCATGCCTTTCATACCTCCCAGACTTGCTCCGCCTAAGGTAGAGCCGTGATAACCGTTCCAGCGACCAATGATCACTTTTTTAGAAGGCTTGCCGACAGAAGCCCAGTAATGGCGAACCATGCGTATCATGGTATCAACCGATTCAGAACCAGAATTGGTATAAAACACATGGTTAAATCCCTCTGGTGTGATTTCAACTAGTTTTTCCGATAACTTAATGATTGCAGGATGGGTTGTTTTGAAGAAAGTATTGTAAAATGGCAGCACTTGCATTTGTTTCTCGGCAATTTTAGCCAGTTTTTTTACTCCGTATCCGATATTGACACACCATAATCCGGCCATACCATCGATAATTTCATTGCCGTCACTATCGTATACATAAATGCCTTTTGCTTTAACCATCATGCGTACACCGTGTTTTTTAAGCTCAGCATTATCGGAAAAAGGATGTAAATGATGTTTTACAGCCAGTCTGACATCGGTTTTATTATTCATAAAAACTCCTTTGTTATAAAATGTTATAAGCTATCATTCAATGTATTAGCACAAGTATAACAGATGAAATATGCTATTAAGATGGTTTTAGACATGCAACAGTAGATATTTGCGCTCCCAAGGACTGATAACACGAAAATATTCAGAAACTTCCTGTTCTTTTACGGCAATGTACATTTCAACAAAGCGCTGCCCCAGTATTTCATGAATTGATTCACACTGGCGTAAACGTTCTATCGATTCTTCCAGTGTAGTAGGGAACTGATAAGGTAATGAATACGCATTACTACTCAACGGAGCACGCGGTTGTAGCTGTTCTTTAATTCCCAGATAACCACAGGCCAGTGAGCAGGCAATTGCCAGATAAGGATTGACATCCACTCCGGCCAGTCGGTTTTCAATCCGTCTTCCTTTGGCTTTGGCTCGCGGAACACGTAAACCCACAGTGCGATTGTCATAACCCCATTCAACATTAGTTGGTGCAGCTGTAAACCGGGTCAGCCGGCGGAAAGAATTAACATACGGAGCAAAAAAGGGCATGGTTTGCGGCAGGTATTTTTGCAAACCGCCAATAAAATGAAAAAATAGTTCTGAAGGAGTGCCATCATCACTGCTGAATGCATTATTACCATTTTCTACGTTGTTCAGACTCTGATGGATATGCATGGCACTGCCCGGTTCTCCTTCCATAGGCTTAGCCATAAAAGTGGCATACATTTTATGATGAAAGGCAGATTCACGTACTGTGCGTTTGAATAAAAATACCTGATCGGCTAAATCTAGAGCATTACCATGCAGGAAATTGATTTCCATCTGTGCGGCACCAATTTCATGAATCAGCGTATCAACTTCAAGGTTCTGTTCATGGCAGTAGTCGTAAATTTCTTCAAACAGAGGGTCAAATTCATTTACTGCATCCACAGCATAAGACCGTCGTCCGAATTCACTGCGTCCAGTACGTCCGATCGGAGGTTGCAGTGGGACATCCGGATCGGGGTTGGGTGAAATCAGATAGAATTCCATTTCCGGAGCAACGATTGGTTCCAGCCCCATATTTTCATACAATTTTAATATGCGTTTGAGTACATTGCGCGGTGCGGTTTCAACCGGTAAACCGTCGGGAGAAAAGCAATCAAATATCAGTGATGCTGTCGGATCCTGAGCCCAGGGAACAAAGCGCAGAGTAGTCTGGTCTGGCTTTAATTCCATATCCGCATCAGTTTCATCAAGAAGGCTGGATTGCGGATATTCTCCGGTTACTGTTTGCAATAGTACTGCCTCGGGTAGTCGCATATCCGGTTCAGATATAAATTTATCTTTGGGAATAATTTTACCGCGAGCCACACCTGTAATATCTGGTAATATACATTCTACTTCAGTGATACCATGTTCTTTAAGCCAGTTAAATATGTCATCATACATAAGTCACCTTAAAATGATTCCTTTCGCCTGTGCAATTTATATTGCATACATGCTTCACGAAAAGCTTTAAAAATAGCGATAGAAAGTGGCTTATTCCCATATTGCCATTCGGGATGCCACTGTACTGCATAGCCAAATATTGATGCTGCATCAATCCTGAATGCTTCAATAAGACCATCTGGAGCAGTTGCTTCTATGCTAAGCCCGGGTGCTAACGTTTTTACTCCTTGCTGATGTAAAGAATTGACCTGATACTGTTTGTGGTCTGTTGCCAGCCACAGCATCAATAAACTGTCTGTTTCCAGATTAATAGCATGCGCATCGCCATACTGAATTTCAATTGGCTGATTATCAGGTTCACGATGATCCAGATAACCGGGTATTTCCTGTATATGCTGGTGCAGGTCACCACCAAGTGCAACATTGATTTCCTGAAGACCGCGGCAAACACCCAGAAGTGGTATACCACTATCAATAATATATTTAATTAGCGGTAAAACAGTATGGTCACGGGCTGCATCCTGTAACGTTCCATCTCGTGCCGATAATTCACTATACCATTTCGGGTCTATATTTGAATAAGAACCGGGTAAAAAAACACCATCAACCAATTTGAGCAGGCGAGTTAAAACTTCCTGATCAGACAGCACCGGAAGTAAAATAACATCGCCGACACTGTCCTGAACCGCATGAATGTATTTTTCACCTACAGCGTGAAAATTCCACTTACCTATCTGCTTTACATCACAGGGTATGCCTATAATTGGACGCGGCTGCATAAAACTGTCTCAAAGGATTAATAGTTAAAACAATTTTGAATTTTATGATTCATAATCCCATGAGAAAAACAAAATGGCAAGAAAACTTAACCCAAATTGAAAACAATTCGATTTATAGATAACAAAAGATATCATCTATACGCATAAAAATAAATTTTTAGAATTAAATTAAAAATATTATGGTTATATTGATGCCAAGATTATTTGTTGTTTTTGCTGGTGTGAAAATCTACTGACTAAGAAATAATTACTGTTGTTATCGATTATGTTAATTAATTGTTAATTATATAATATAATTACGAAATACAGATAAGTATGCTTTGCTAATTACGCCACTAAAGCAAGAGAAAAATAATCTAAAGTATATCTTTGCGACAATTCGACTACGGAATAAAAAACTCAGTACTTCTGGATGGTATCTGAATATTCAGACATATTTTAATTTGGAAATTTAGATATAGTACAGTTACCTTGGATAGTACATAAAAACATGTTATGTGCTCAGGTAATAATATTCATGTATTCAAAGATTTGATTTGATATAAATTCTGCTTAACTTATTTGTCTGTTACTGATACCAGATAAATATAAAACATGATTGAAAAGCCCTGAATTTATTCAGGGCAAAATTTTATAACGAAAGACCTAAAATCGCCGTTGTAATTTAGCCGCTAAAATAATACTTGCAGCCAGTTCTTCAATAGATTTATGAGTTGTATTGGTGTAAGGAATATTAAAACGGCGGAACATATCTTCAGCTGTTAAAATTTCATGCCGGCAATTATCACGACTGGCATAGCGTGAATCAGGACGGCGCTCTGAACGAATATGATGCAAACGATCTGCATCTATGGTTAATCCGTATAATTTTTGCCGGAATGGTTGCAGCATTCTGGGCAGTTCGCTACTTTGCAGATCTTCAGGTATAAGAGGATAATTTGCAGCCCGAATACCATACTGTAATGCCAGATAAAGGCATGTAGGTGTTTTCCCGCTACGGGACACGCCCATCAGAATCACATCAGCTTTTTTCAGTTCGCGATCGGTAATTCCGTCATCATGATTCAAAGCAAAATTAATTGCTTCCATTCTTTTATCGTATCGTTCTGTATCATGCATTCCGTGAGTTCGGCCAATGGAGTGATTTGCCTCTGTGGCGAGTTCATCTTCAAGCTCACCGATAAATGCATCGTAAAAGCTCATATGCAGCCCGGCACTGGTTTTGATCAGTTTACGGACATTTTCATCAACAATGCTGGAAAAAACCAAAGGACGTGTTTCACTATGATTAGCAGCATTATTAATTAACGCAACAATTTCACGTGCTTTTTTTTCAGTGTCTACAAAAGGGTAGGTAGCACGCTTAAATTCTATATTGTCAAACTGGTTTAATAAAGCCAGACCCATACTTTCGGCAGTAATGCCGGTACGGTCGGAAACAAAAAAAACTTGACGTACTGGTTTCATATTTATCTGCATAATTCAGAGTTCAAAAAGCGGCGACTAAACGAATTATCCATCGTAAATGAAGTTTCTTCCAGCTCATGCTTAAATATTGGATTATTTTCAACATATGTTCTTAAAATATAAAATTAAGCTGAATATGCAATATTTAAGCAATAAAATTAATATTTTATTGAATGTAAAAGATATTTATGAAATAAAATTGCTGAAAAATTAATTATTTTGATATGTTAATCCAATTAATTGAGATTTAAATTAAAATATTCAAGGTATCAAGGATTTGTATCTGAATAGTGTTTGATTATGGATAAATTATCCTCAATTAAGGCCGGATAAATAGCCAAAAATACATGACATTTTATACCTGACTAGTTAGAATAGGTCGTCTTCAACTTTCCCACTCCTCACTGGATAACCATCATGGCCGGTAATAACGTAATCTGGTTTGAAAATCTGCGCATGACTGATGTTGAAAGCGTCGGCGGCAAAAATGCATCTCTTGGCGAGATGATTTCACAGCTCACCGAAAAAGGTGTGCGTGTACCCGGTGGTTTTGCTACCACTGCCGAAGCCTATCGCAATTTTCTTGCTTACGAAGGTTTGAGTGAACGTATCAATAACGAGCTAAAGGCACTAGATGTAGATAATGTTGCCGAACTGGCCCGGGTAGGTAAACAGATCCGTCAATGGATCATGGACACCCCATTTCCGCCTGAACTGGAAGCAGATTTACAGGCAGCATGGGAAAAAATGGTAGCTGATGCCGGTACTGACCAGATTTGCGTGGCTGTACGCTCTTCTGCGACTGCTGAAGATTTACCTGATGCATCTTTTGCCGGTCAGCAGGAAACATTTCTGAATATAAGCGGTTATGATAATGTCAAAGAAGCTATGCACCATGTATTTGCTTCTTTGTATAACGATCGTGCCATTTCCTATCGTGTGCACAAAAATTTTGCTCATGATGTAGTGGCTCTGTCTGCCGGTGTTCAGCGGATGGTACGTTCTGATAAAGGCGCCTCCGGGGTAATGTTCACCATGGATACAGAATCTGGTTTTGATCAGGTTGTATTCATTACATCATCCTATGGTCTGGGTGAGACTGTTGTACAGGGTGCAGTAAATCCGGATGAATTCTATGTACATAAACCAACTCTGCGTGCCGGACGTCCTGCGATTCTGCGTAAAACCATGGGTTCTAAACTGATTAAAATGGTTTTCACTGATGCGGCTCAGGCAGGTAAATCTGTACAGACAGTAGATGTTGATGCTGCCGACCGGAAAAAATTCTCAATCAGTGCCGAAGAAATTACTGAGCTGGCACAGTATGCACTGACAATTGAAGAACACTATGGCCGTCCGATGGATATTGAATGGGGGCGTGATGGTGTTGATGGCAAACTGTATATCTTGCAGGCTCGTCCTGAAACTGTGAAATCACAGGAAAATAACAGCCGTGTTCTACGTCGCTATCAGATTAATGATAAATCTGCCATTCTGGTAGAAGGTCGTGCCATCGGTCAGAAAGTCGGTCAGGGTAAAGTACGTCTGGTTAAATCTGTTGATGAGATGGATAAAGTGTTGCCAGGTGACGTACTGGTTACTGATATGACCGATCCGGACTGGGAGCCGGTTATGAAACGTGCCTCTGCGATTATTACCAATCGTGGCGGACGTACTTGTCACGCAGCCATTATTGCGCGTGAGCTGGGTATTCCGGCAGTGGTTGGCTGTGGTAATGCAACTTCTGCTTTGCAGGATGGTCAGGAAGTAACGGTGTCCTGTGCTGAAGGGGATACAGGCTATGTATATGAAGGTTTACTGAAAGTTGATGTCAATGAAATACCTTTGGATAATATGCCTGAATCACCAGCCAAAATCATGATGAATGTAGGTAATCCTGAGCTGGCATTCAGCTTCTCAGGTTTACCGGGCTATGGTATTGGTCTGGCACGAATGGAATTTATTATTAACCGCCAGATTGGTATTCATCCTCGTGCTTTGCTGGAATTTGATCAGCAGGATGAACAGATGAAAGCCACCATTACTGACAGAATTTCCGGCTATTCATCTCCGGTAGACTTTTATATTGATAAAATTGCTGAAGGTGTGGCAACACTGGCTGCCTCTGTATATCCGAAAAAAGTAATTGTGCGTATGTCTGACTTTAAGTCTAATGAGTACGCCAATCTTTTAGGTGGTAATAAATACGAGCCTCATGAAGAAAATCCGATGCTGGGTTTCCGCGGTGCAGCCCGATATGTTTCTGATGATTTCAAAGATTGCTTTGCACTTGAATGTAAAGCACTGAAATATGTGCGTGATGAAATGGGATTGACTAATGTTGAAATTATGATTCCATTTGTACGTACATTGAAAGAGGCAGAAAATGTCGTACGCGCATTGAAAGACAACGGGCTGGAGCGTGGTAAAAATGGTCTGCGTCTGATTATGATGTGTGAACTGCCAACAAATGCAGTCCTTGCTGAACAGTTCCTGAAATATTTTGATGGGTTCTCTATTGGCTCAAATGATATGACTCAGCTAACTCTGGGTGTGGATCGTGATAGCGGTGGGCCGATTGCAGGTACTTTCGATGAACGCGATCCGGCTGTAAAAGTGATGTTTAGTCTGGCAATTCAGGCTTGTCGTAAATTAAACAAATATATCGGTATTTGCGGGCAAGGACCATCTGATCATGCTGATTTTGCTAAATGGTTGATTGAGGAAGGAATTGAAACAATTTCTCTGAATCCTGATACTGTAATTGAAACATGGTTATATCTTGCTAAGGAACTGAAGAAATAAATCTTTTCAGTTAAAAATAAACAAATAAAGGCTGCCATTTAAATGGCAGTCTTTTATTTATTCTGGATTAATAAAATCACTGTGACACTAATTATTAATATTACTTCTTATTTAATCAAAATTAAAAAATTAATTTTATAAATATTTTAAATTACATTATTATATTCATATGTTAATGAATTAATTGATAATCAAGGGCAAAAATATGTATGTATGAAAAATTAAAAAAGTATATTTTTAATTTTCACTATTTATATTGTTGTTATAGAGATATGATATCGCTACTGTAAATTGCTAATATGTAAATTAGTGTTTTTATTTCAAATTTAGTAATAATCGCAAAGGAGATAGTAGTGAAATACAGAAAACTGGTGGTTATGGGTTTATTGTTTATCTTTAGCAGTCAATTTTCCTATTCGAAAGCTATTATTTTTTCTGCTGGTATGGTTCCTTATAGGTTCTATAATACCATGCTCACAAAAAATATAGCTTATGATATGAATAGAATTGACTATAATGATAAAATATTAAAAAAAATAGAAAAATCGGCCAAAAGAGGGAATAGTATGGATCAATTGAAGTTGGCGATTTACTATGATTTAGAATCCACCAATCTTGACTATTTTTCAATAGTGAATTTAGATGAAAGCAAACAAAAACAAACAGATGAAAGTTTGAAACAATTATGTGAAAACCAGTTTACAGATAAAGATATTAAGACCTGGAAAAAAGCATTTAATCAAAAACATGATAGTTCTGTAAAAATTAAGCTGAAGGTTGTTTATGCTATTAAAGCATTGCAGCTGTATGATCTGATATTAAATAGTAATAATTCGAATGAAATAGAAACTGCTGTCAAGCCATTAAGACAAGAAATAATAAATAGATTACCTTGTACTAATTACTCGAATTTGCCAGTCAAAAATAATATATAACTATTTCTGATATTAATAGGTGTGATATCACAGTCATATTAAATTTAAATCAGAAAGATTTTTAATATTATAAAATATAAAAAAAACAGATAGCAAAGCTATCTGTTTTTTTAGATAAAATGCTATTTTTTATCTTTTTTGTCATCCGTTTTAACTGGTTTTTTTGCAGCCAGTCCAAGTGATTGATTCCATTTTACTGGATCTTTTACCAAGTCCAGAGCAGCTTTCAATTGAACATCTTTCGCCGGATTAGGCACACGTTTTTCCAGCCAGTCTTCATTATCCTTTTTCTTGCTGTCTTTATTATTGGAAATATTACTGGTTTTTATATCTTTAGCGCCGTCTCTATCTGTTGTATTTTCAGAATTTTGATTTACAGATTTACTATCAGCAACCGGAGCCGGAGCAGCCGTTTTCTTCTGACTGCCTGTTAACTCCCCTTTAACTTCTTTACCACCTAACGGGTTGCTCAGATGTCCGCCAAGATTGGCTTCTCGACTTTCGAATTTACGATTTTCATCTTTCACTTCAACATCAGGCACGATACCTTGTGCCTGAATTGAACGGTCATTAGGGGTGTAATAAAGTGCAGTTGTTAATTTAACTGCACCGCCATTAGATAACGGAATAACTGTTTGTACAGAACCTTTACCAAAGCTCTGAGTTCCTACAATTACAGCACGTTTATAGTCTTGAAGCGCACCGGAAACAATTTCTGAAGCAGAAGCTGTACCTGAATTTACTAAAACCGTAATAGGAATATTTTTTATTTCCTCTGGCATATTTATCAGCGGGTCATTACCTCTAACTACGTAATCTTTAGGAATGGCCTTTAATATCATGCCTTCTTTTTTATCTCGGCTTTTGGTACTAACTACTTTTACTCCCGGTTTCAGGAAAACAGCAGAAACACCAACAGCACTGTTTAACAGACCACCCGGATCATCGCGTAAGTCTAGTACCAGACCTTTCAGCGGTTGCTTATTCTCTTTTTCCAGATCTCTGATGGCATCGGCCAGCAGGCTTACAGTATGTTCCTGAAACTGCATGATGCGCACATAACCGTAACCAGGTTCGAGAAGCTTGGAGCGGACACTTTTAACTTTAATGATAGCTCTTGTCAGGCGTACCACAATCGGCTGAGTTTCATCTTTACGAGCCAGAGTCAGCGTTATGCTGGTTCCGGGTTTACCACGCATTTTTTTCACAGCTTCAGTAGCAGTCATGTTACGGGTGGACTCATTGTCAATTTTAACAATGTAGTCACCACTTTTAATACCGGCACGCTCAGCAGGTGTATCTTCGATAGGCGCCACAATTTTAATCAGTCCGTCTTCTGAGCTGATTTCCATTCCCAGTCCGCCAAATTCACCAGTAGTACTTTCCTGCAAATCTGAATAATCTTTAACTGTCAGATATTCTGAATGCGGATCAAGGTTACTGACCATACCTTTCATTGCGCCTTCAAGAATAGCATCGTCAGTTTTGTTCTCAACATAATTAGCTTTAATTTGTCCGTAAACTTCAGCCATAGTATGAAGAGATTGTACTGGTAGAGGTTCGGATTTCTCGTTAGCATAACCCTGTATGCTCAGAGTGAGAATAACACCGCTAAAAGCGCCGAATGTATATAGAGCTGCTTTTTTAAATCTAGATTTAGCCATTATTACTATTGTTCTTTCTGATAACGACATTAATTCAGGATACTAATAACCGTATATAACAGGTTATGATGAAAATTCAAAATTTGTCAGAGTGTACACTATAAAATAATTAGAGGTAATAGCAATGTATAGTCTGTGTTAGTGTAGCCATGATAATGGATTCATTGCCTGATTATGATAACGAATTTCAAAATACAGTCCGTTCTGACCGTCTGGTAATTTACCACTTATACCAATGGTTTGACCAGTACTGACAGTATTACCCGCAGAAACACTGATTGAAGACAAACCAGTATAAATACTGAGATAACCTTCACCATGATCAATGATAACGGTATTGCCGTAACCTTGCAAAAATGCAGCATAAATTACCTTACCATCAGATATGTTTTGTACTGTCGTATTATTGCAGGAAAAAAACAATCCTTTCCAGATGCCGCCATTTGGTCTGTTTTCTCCGAATCTTCCTGATATGCTGCCGTTAACCGGTCGGGAAAGACGTCCCTGTTTCTGTGCTAGCCCTTTTAGCGGAGTTTTAATATTTTCTGTAGCCTGTAAAGCTAAATCTTCTGCAGTTAAAGTTGATGGCTGTTTTGTATTATTTGTATCAATGATTACAGGATTTTTAGTAGTGGGAGAAGTGTGCGGTTGACTGGTATTTTCCGGTTTAACGGTATTTTGTTTAGGTGGTTTAGCCGGATTCTGTGCCAGACGACGCATCGTTCCCTGGGCTGACAGCCTACTTAATAAATTATTCAATCTTTTCTCATCAGCTTTTAATGATTGTAACTGCTTATTCTGTACTTGTAGTTGTTGGTTTAATACGCTGGATTTGCTTTGCTGAATAGCATGTTCAGCATGCAGTTTATTAATAAGGAGCTGTTGTTTTTTTTGTAAAGAAGAAAGTTGCTGTTGCTGATTATTGATAGCCTGTTGCTGTGCATTCATTCGCAATTGTTGTTGGCGTAAACGCTGAATAACCTGCTCATTGGCTTCATTTAAATATCGGATATATTGTAACGAGCGTCCTTTTTGGTCGGAGGGGTCCTTTTTTAGCATTAAATATACGCTGTTAGGCTGACGGTTTCGATAATGAGCATTAAGTAAACGGGCTATCTGGGTCTGAGTTTCTGCAATCTGGGTACGGGTTTTATCCAGGTTGGTTTGCAGGGTTTGTAACTGCCGCATACTGGTCTGTTGCTGTTGCTGAATGCGGTTAAGCTCATTTTTTGCCTGATTAAGCTGCTGGCTAGTTGCTGCCATTGATGCATCAATTTTTTTCTGTTCAACCGTAGTTTTACTGATCTGGTTTTGTGTTGCAGAAATAGCTTGGTGAACCTGTTTCAGTTCACCGGGTGGTTGTTGAATTTTCTGATTATTGGCAGCGATAGCCAAAGAGAAAAGGGTACTGCACCATATCAGAATGAGACAGAATAAAGATTTCATTATTTATCTGTGAATTCAATTAGGTTCTGGCCTGTCATTTCTGCAGGCGGAGTCAGTCCCAGAGCAGTTAAAAGAGAAGGCGCTACATCTTTAAGTGCTCCGCCGGAACGGATTGTTGCCTTACGCCCTATATAGATAAATGGGACAGGTTCAACTGTATGCTGTGTGTGAGGTTGCTGATTTTTTTCATCATACATGTGTTCACAGTTACCGTGATCAGCTGTAATGATCACTTCTCCGCCTGCAGAAAGTGTCGTTTCGACAACCTGTGCTACACAGCTATCCAGTGTTTCTACTGCTTTTATAGCGGCCTCAAGTGAGCCGGTATGTCCAACCATATCACCATTGGCAAAGTTACAAATAATAACATCATGGCGATGATGTTTCAGACTATCAATAATCTGTTCAGTAATGCCGACAGCACTCATTTCTGGCTGTAAATCGTATGTGTTCACTTTGGGTGAAGGAATCATAATTCTTTCTTCACCAATATAAGGCTCTTCCCGACCACCGCTGAAGAAATAAGTTACGTGCGGGTATTTTTCTGTTTCTGCTATACGGAGCTGGCTAAGACCCTGTCCGGCCAAAAATTCTCCCAGACCATTATTTACTGATTGTTTTTCGAACATTACTGGATTGCTGAATTGTGTGCCGTAAGCAGTAATCGTGGAAAAATATCCCGGTTGTACACGATATTTGCGTTTAAATCCGTCGAAATCAGCAAAAGTAAGAGCCTGAGTTAATTGACGTGCGCGATCAGCGCGGAAGTTGAGAAACAGAATGGCATCACCATCCAGCAGCTTTGCCTGAGGGCTGACAATGGTAGGTTTAACAAATTCATCCTGCTCGCCACGGGTATAAGCAGCATCTAATGCAGCAACAGGTGAATCAGCCTGATAAGGCGCATCGCCAAATAAGGCATTATAAGCAGCTTCAACCCGATCCCAGCGATTATCTCTGTCCATGGCAAAAAAACGTCCGACAACTGCTCCGCATAATATCTGAGAATGCTGTTGCATATATTGTTGCAGTCGTTGCAGATAGGGACGGGCACTTTGCGGCGGTGTATCACGACCATCAAGAAACGGATGGACAACAATTTTTTGCATGCCGGCAGCTAATGCGGCTTCTATAACTGCAAAAAAATGTTCTATATGGCTATGCACACCACCATCAGAAAATAACCCCATCAGATGTACAGTATGATTCGGATTATTCCATGCCTGTCGCAAAACCGGATTTTGTTCGAGAGTATGGTCTTCAATGGCCATATCGATTCGGGTAATATCCTGAGGTACAATTCTGCCTGCACCAATATTCAGGTGACCTACTTCTGAATTGCCAAACTGGCCAACTGGCAATCCGACCATTCGTTCTGAAGCATCTATTGTGCCATAAGCATATTGCTGACGATAGTTATCGATATGAGGAGTATGCGCCAGTAAAATAGCATTGTCATTTCCTTCAACACGATGGCCGAAACCATCCAGAATTAAAAGAACAACAGGTTTAATTAATGACACAATTGACCTTTCTGTAATGGCCGCTTTTGACCAAGTTTGCCAGTATTATTTGCTTTAATGAGAATTTAAAAAACGGTTAAAACAATCCGCTTTGGAGTAAGATAGAATTATAACGAAAAGAGCAGGCTTGAGAAACTGCAAAACAAACCCAATTTAACGACAAATTCATTTTATCTGGTCTGATATCATTTTATGGATAAGCACAATATGGTTGCACAACAAAACGCTCCTTCCGGTTTTTCTCTGGCAAATCATTTTTTGATTGCCATGCCGTCAATGGAGGACCCGTTTTTTAAAGAAAGCGTGATTTACCTGTGCGAACATAATGCAGACGGTGCCATGGGCATTATTGTGAATAAACCATCGCCGATTATGATGGATTTACTGTTTGATTCTGCTAAAGCTCCCACACCGGAACGATTCCACGGACAAAGTGTTCTGATGGGCGGTCCGGTACAGGTTGACCGCGGATTTCTGGTACATACTCCGACAGGTTCCTGGGAGAGCAGTTTATTGGTAACTGATGATATAGCCATGACAACTTCCCGTGATATTATTCTGGGACTGACACAGGAAAATACAGTGGATAAAGCTGTAGCTACTATTGGTTACTCCAGCTGGTCAGCCGGACAGCTGGAGCAGGAACTGGCAAATAATAGCTGGATAACAGTACCTGCTGACACTCAGATCTTATTTGATATGCCTTATAAGCAACGTTATAAAGCTGCTTTGCAGTTATTAAATATTGATATTACCAATCTGAGTATGATGGTGGGTCATGCCTGATTCAGCTCTTTCTCCAATAAAGCGTGGTACTGTACTTGGTTTTGATTTTGGAACTGCCCGTATCGGGATAGCCATCGGAGAGGCCGAGCTTACAAGCGCACATCCGCTGGAGACGATTACTATTGTCAACAACGAGCAGTATTTCAACCGTATTCAGGCTTTAATTAAAGAGTGGCAGCCACAGGCTCTTATTGTGGGTTTTCCAACTCATGCTGATGGTGCTGAAGACGAGGCCACTGCTCTTTGTCGTCGTTTTGGTAATCGTTTACATGGACGTTTTAATTTACCGGTATACTGGGTAGATGAACGCTGGACATCTGTTGTTGCAGAAAGTTTACTGAACGAAGCATTGGTATTTGGAAAAAAACGCAAGCAAGTATTGGATCAGGTCGCCGCACAGGCTATTTTAGCGACGTATTTTAGTACGGGAGCATGTATGGCAAAACTTGATTAAATTTTATCCGTCATCTTTTTAAAAAATCTTATAGATCACATCCTGTCTGCTGATAACACTGAATACATTGTCTGTATAAAAATGTTTTAATGTATTTAGTTATCAGTAAAGTCAATGTCAGCTGATTTGCTTTTCCTATCTGCTTTTCTCGTTTGTTTACAGTTGTGTTTTTATCTGTTCAGTACCTGGTTTAAACATCTAATTACAAATTATGGTTTTAATTTATCAAAACAGAAGATAAACTTAACCATAGAAAAAATAATCAATTCAATCAAACTGGGATAAGTAATGAGCACAGACACCATCATTAATATTGATACCATTGAGGCTAAAACAAAAGCTAATATTTTAGCAGAGGCGCTTCCATATATCCGGCGATTTTCCGGTGTGACTATGGTAATCAAATATGGTGGTAATGCCATGACTGACCCGCAATTAAAAGAATCTTTTGCTAAAGATGTCGTTTTGCTCAAGCTGGTCGGTATTCATCCGATTATCGTACATGGTGGCGGTCCGCAAATTAATGAACTACTACATAAAGTCGGCAAGGAAAATCATTTTATTCAGGGTATGCGGGTGACAGACAGTGAAACCATGGATATTGTTGAAATGGTATTGGGTGGTTGTGTTAATAAGGAAATCACGTCTTTACTGAATTTGCACGGAGGACATGCTGTAGGCATTACCGGCCGTGATAATCATTTTATTAAGGCTAAAAAACTGTTTGTTACCAACTCTGAAAATGAAAAGCAGGATATCGGCCAGGTTGGAGAAGTTGAAGAAATAGACACCGCTCTGATTCGGGAAATGGTAGAGCATGGGTATATTCCTGTTGTAGCACCTATCGGGGTGGGTGAACATGGAGAAGCTTTTAATATCAATGCTGATGTAGTAGCAGGTAAACTGGCAGAAAGTCTGAAAGCGGAAAAGCTGATCATGCTGACCAATACTATCGGCGTACTGGATAAAAATAATAATTTATTAAGCCGGTTAACACCATGCGATATCAGTGCTTTAATTGCTGACGGTACTTTGCAGAATGGTATGCTGCCTAAAATTAATGCTACTTTGCAGGCTGCCATGCATGGCGTTCATAATACCCATATCATTGACGGACGTGTACCACATGCCTTATTACTGGAAATTTTTACTGACAAAGGTGTCGGAACCATGATACTTGGTCAGAACGAGCGATCTGAATAATTAACAATATAAATTATTCATCAATATTTAATTATTGTGTAATGAACAATTTAATTGAATTATAATTATTAAGTTGCTTAAAAGGCTTGACAGTAAAAATACAATCGCTATAATCTCGCCTCATTCCCTGATAGCTCAGTCGGTAGAGCGACGGACTGTTAATCCGCAGGTCCCAGGTTCGAGCCCTGGTCGGGGAGCCAGATTTGAAAACGCACTCAGTTTACTGAGTGCGTTTTCCATTATCGATATGATCAATTTAATTTGTTTAATTACTCTCCAACCTTTATCAGCTTGACATCAAATACCAGAACGCTGTTAGCCGGAATAGCACTGGTAGGACTTTGTTCGCCATACGCCAGTTGGGCTGGAATATAGAATGTGTAATCACTGCCTTCTGACATTAGCTGCAGACCTTCAGTCCATCCTGGAATTACTCCGTTAAGCGGAAAGGTAGCCGGTTGATTATTTCGCTGAGCAGTGCTGTCGAATATCGTACCGTCAATTAATCGTCCTTCATACTGAACTGTCACCATATCAGTAGCTTTAGGTTTTTTGCCTGAACCTTCATGATTAACTTTGTATTGTAAACCTGAAGCTGTAGTTTTTACTCCCGGGGCATTTTTATTTTTGGCCAGAAACTCATCCCCTGTAAGCTGTGGGTTTCGAGTAGCCTGTGCAGTAGCAGTAGAGGCTGCTACCGGCTCACTGCTGTTATTTTTATATCCATTATCAGCAAAATTACAGGCTGATAAAATAAGTGCAGTAGTGATTCCCAGCGTGATTAAAGACAAGTGTTTCATAATTTCTCTTTTAGGGTTAATGGAAAGATGATTATAGCAGCCATCTGCGAAAATACATTTTCTTATCGGCTGTATACCTTGGTTATTTTGTAACAGCTTTAAATCCGTAAAATTTTGGGTTTGATATATTATTTGTTCGTAGCTGTTGTCTTTTTGAGATGGCTTGTTTTTATTTACATTAATATACTTATTTTAATAATATGAATAATATCTAGGCTGAGTAATAAAGTGTGATTAAAATAATTGGATTAATATAACAATAAAAAAATTATATTAACCATAATTATTGCTTTATCAGATTAATTGAGCATATAAATTTAAAAAATGAATTTTGTTTCTTTAATCCATCAGTATCAACTGATGCGATAATCAATATTTAAGGGTATGCTTATTAACAGTAGCGTTTGGATGTTGATAACGGCTTGACATTATAAGGCTTAACGAATAGAATTAATGTCTATAAGAAGATGTCAATTCTAATATCTTTGATTAATGTCTTTTGTGACGAAATTAAACCAAATCAACATTCAATAAAAATCTTGCCATGCTTGGGTGTGTTTTTTGCATTATAAAGCTTGGCGAACGGAACTATTATGAGTTTTTTTACTCATTTTATCTTCAATTCTAATAAATAAGTTCATTTATATCTTTATGCACGTTTCTGAATTACAAAATCTACATGTGTCTGAATTACTGGGCATAGCTGAAGAGTTTGGTATTGAAAATGCCAATCGTTTGCGCAAACAGGATCTGGTGTTTGCTATTGTGCGCATTAAAATGAAGCAGGGAGAAGCGTTTACCTGCTCGGGTACACTGGAAATTCTTCCGGATGGCTTTGGCTTTTTGCGTAGCATGGATACATCTTATCTGGCAGGGCCTGATGATATTTATGTCAGCCCAAGTCAGATACGGCGCTTTAATCTGCATACAGGTGACACGATTGAAGGCAGTGTGCGTGTACCTAAAGATAATGAACGCTATTTTGCGCTGGTTCGTCTGGATAAAATTAACGGAGACGATCCGGATGTATGCAAACATAAAATTTTATTTGAAAATCTGACCCCGTTATTCCCTGATCGTCAGTTTGTTCTGGAGCGGGATATTCGTTCCGGAGAAAATCTTACCGGACGTGCAATTGATCTGATTGCACCTATCGGATTTGGTCAGCGCGCTTTGCTGGTAGCTCCGCCGAAATCAGGTAAAACAGTTATGTTGCAGAATATCGCACATGCGATTACAGCTAATTATCCTGAAGCTGAACTGATTGTTCTGCTGATTGATGAGCGTCCTGAAGAAGTTACGGAAATGACCCGTTCAGTACGGGGTGAGGTAGTATCTTCCACTTTTGATGAACCGGCGACTCGGCATGTTCAGGTAGCAGAAATGGTGATTGAAAAAGCCAAGCGTCTGGTAGAGCACAGAAAAGATGTAATCATTCTGCTAGATTCGATTACTCGTCTGGCGCGTGCTTACAATACTGTTATTCCTGCTTCCGGAAAAATTCTGACTGGTGGTATTGACGCAAATGCATTGCATCGTCCTAAGCGTTTTTTCGGCGCTGCCCGTAATGTGGAAGAGGGTGGTTCTCTGACCATTATCGCAACTGCTCTGGTAGAAACCGGTAGCCGTATGGATGATGTGATTTATGAAGAGTTCAAAGGAACAGGTAATATGGAATTGCATCTGGATCGGCGTATGGCTGAAAAACGTCTGTTTCCTGCAATCAATATTAATCGTTCAGGTACTCGCCGGGAAGAGTTGCTGGTTTCTAATGAGCATTTGCAAAAAATGTGGCTGCTGCGGAAATTTTTGCATCCAATGGATGATATTGAAGCAATGGAATTTATTATTGATAAACTCAAGCAGTCTAAAAATAATGCTGATTTTTTTGATTTAATGCGCGGCAAGTAAATATTTATTTTTAAACTAGTATCAACCGTGTTTACGCTTAGTAGACACGGTTTTTATTTTAAAATCTCTGTATATAGCGGGTGACTTAATAATGATATGCTATTACCCGGATAAATCAGGGTATTTGGGAATGAAAAATAATAAATAAAAACCGAAAAGAATTTTTAATCTTTTCGGTTTTTATTTTACTGGAGTTGTATTCAGATACGAAATCTGACTGCCTAGTTAATAATGAGATAATTAACTTCTAGGAGCATTCCCATTAACAGTATCGATGTATTTTTTCTATTTATAGCTTAAGCTCATGTACATGTACACCATCTGTGTCTACAGCCAGATAGCCGCCGTAATTATCAGCCCAGTCCTGTATGACATAACGTTTGAAAGATTGGTTGTTCAACTGTGATTCATGTACGGCCGGACGATGGGTATGACCATGAATCAGTGTAGGCAAAGTAGGTTGCATATGGCTACTCATCAGTTCATTAATGGCTTGTTCTGTTACATCAGAAATCTCACTTTTACCTTCATTATTTTTACGTGTTTCACTCATTTGGCGGATTTGTCCGGCTAGTAAGCGACGCTCTTCAATAGATTTACTTAATACTGCCATTTGCCATAAAGGATTGCGGGACTGGGCACGGAATTGCTGATATGCAATATCGTCAGTGCATAATTCATCCCCATGCATAATAATATATTCATGCTCGTAAAGGTTTATTTGCTGAGGTGATGTAAGTAGTTGTATTCCGGTTTCTGCAGCAAATTTTTCACCAATCAGGAAATCCCGGTTACCATGAATGAAAAAAACTGGAGTCGCAGAAGAAAAAGATTTTAACTGAGATTTAATATGACGAATGAAATCACTATCATCATCGTCACCTATCCAGACATCAAAAAAATCACCCAAAATATATAAAGCATCAATATTTCCTTGCCATTGTTGCAGGCAGCGATCAAATAATTGATTTAAAGGTGGAGTCTGTTCAGAAAGATGTAAATCAGAAATAAATATTGTTGTGTTGTTCATGGTTTGTATCTGGAAATATCAGGCAAAAAAATCAGTATAGCGCTGCGGATCAAAACCGACCAATATAAATTGATTTTTGACCAGAACTGGTCGTTTAATCACTGAAGGCTGGTTTATCATTAGGCGAATGGCTTCTTCATCATTACTTAAAGCAATTGTCTGTTCACTGGTACTTAATTTTCTCCATGTAGTACCTTTACGGTTAATTAATATTTCTTTGGGTACTTTTGTAAGCCAGAACTGGATATCAGTTATTGTCGGCGATATTTTTTTATAATCGATAAATTCAGCATTAATATGATGTTCAGCCAACCATTGGCGTGCTTTTTTTACAGTATTACACTGGCTGATACCGTAAATTTGTATACTCATTTTTGAAAGCCTGTTTGCGGAAATAAGCCTGCTATTATACCGTTTTGCTTATATTTGCTTAAAGTGTTGGTTTTATGTCGATGGTTCGTTTTAAATTGTTTCCGTATATTGAGTTGAACAGCTTGCGTTGCTAATCAGACATATTGGCAGTATGCTTTAACAAGTACAGATTTTATAAGGAAGACCGGAATGAAAAAAATAAGTGTATTAGCTATTAGCTTATTGCTAGCGGCCTGCGGAGGTAAACGAGAGGCAAATAATACTAATTTTGCTGAGGCGATCAATGACTTTGCTAAAAATGATAAGGTTTGTCTGGCGGTAAATTTGATGCTGGATAATGCTCAGGGTGGTATGAATAACACGATTGCATTAGGCAGTAAAGAAATACGTATTGCCAGAAAAAATAGTGATGGCGATAAAGTTAATAAAACGGCTTTAAAGCAAATGGATATTTTAACTGATGCAGGCTTGTATGAAAAAGGTAAGGATGCAACACTGACTGTTAATGGTGGAAAAGATATACCGCAGGCGGTGTATTACCGTACAAGTAAAAGTGAGGATAATGTGATCAATAATACTCAGGGAAATTTGCTCTGCCTCGGAACACAAAAGGTAGATAAAATTGTACTCTTTACTGAACCTACCCCTGCAAATGGGATGACTGTTTCTAAAGTGGTTTATGATGCAAAACTGGTACCTGAGAAATGGGCTGAAAAATTATTAAAAAATACTGATGAAAACTGGTGGAAATCTTTGCAAGAACCTCAACGTCGTGCGGCTGTGTTGGTTTTAACGGATAAAGGTTGGAAAGACGAACGGGCATTACATTAGCAATCAGTTATTATCCCGTCGAAGAGTATAGGTTTGTAATTTCTTTAAATTTTATTTTGATTGCCGTACAGATAAACCTAAATTTGTAGATAAATTTTATAATCATACAAAAAATCCAGAATAAAAAATTATTCTGGATTTTTTTGTATGATTTGGGAAGACAATTGTTATTAAACCTTAAACTACAGCTTCCTCTTTTCGTTTGGGCGGCTTAACCAGATTTTGCCGGTTCAGACCAAACATCAGTAGTAACGGGCTGGCTACTAATACTGAGGAATAAATACCAAACACAATACCAATTGTTAATGCCATTGCGAAACCATGCAAAGCAGCTCCGCCAAATACCAGCATAGAAATAACCATTGCTTCTGTTGATCCGTGAGTAATAATTGTACGGCTCATGGTTGCGGTAATGGCATTATCTATGATTGCCGGTACGCTTTTACCACGCATATGTGGCTTACGGAAATTTTCACGAATACGGTCAAAGACTACTACGGATTCATTAACAGAGTAGCCGAGCACGGCAAGAACGCCTGCAAGTACAGTAAGAGAAAATTCCCATTGGAACAGAGCAAAACAGCCGAGAATAATCACAACGTCGTGCATATTGGCAATAATAGCAGACACAGCAAATCGCCATTCGAAACGCATGGATAAGTAAATAATGATACCAATCACAACCATGCCTAAAGCCAGCAAGCCATGAGTAACCAGTTCCTCGCCTACTTGCGGCCCGATGAATTCAACCTGACGCAAGCTTACACCTTTCTGATGCTGCTTGAGTAAATCCATCACTTGATTGGATAGTTGTGCTGAAGTCATATTGGCTTTATTGGGCAGACGTATCATAATCTGCTTATTTGTACCCAATGCCTGTACCTGTATATCTCCCAGTTTTAATCCATCCAGTTCTGTGCGAATTTTATTTAAATCAGCACTCTGTTTGAATTCCACTTCCATTACAGTTCCGCCGGTAAATTCTACAGAAAAATTCAACCCGCGAGTCACGAGAAAAAATACAGCCAGAATAAAAGTAATTAATGAGATCGCCGTAGTCAGCTTACCATAGCTCATAAACGGGATATCACGTTTTATTTTGAAGAATTCCATAATTTATTAAGCCTTACTTTTATCGGTGGCAGCTTTATCTGCAATCCAGATGTGACCGATAGACAGTGTTTTCAGTTTGCGTTTGCGACCATACCACAAATTAACAATAGCACGGGAAACTACTACTGACGAATACATAGATGTAATAATACCTAGACAATGTACTACAGCAAATCCGCGAATAGGCCCTGAACCAAAAATCAGTAGTGCTAGACCGGCAATCAAAGAAGTGATATTAGAATCCACAATGGTATGCCAGGCATGATCGTAACCGGCATTAATTGATATCTGCGGTGTGTTGCCATGACGCAGCTCCTCGCGGATACGTTCATTGATCAGTACATTCGAGTCTATTGCCATACCCAGTGTAAGAGCAATAGCTGCAATACCCGGTAGTGTCAGAGTTGCCTGCATTGCTGACAAGATGGCAATCAGGAACAACAGATTACATGACAGGGCAATTACTGAAAACAGCCCGAACATCCGGTAGTAAAGCATCATGAATATGGCTACTACTACGAAGCCCCATAAGGTGGAATGAAAGCCTTTACTGATATTTTCTTTACCCAATGAAGGACCAATAGTACGTTCTTCAATAATTTTCATTGGTGCTGCCAGTGAACCTGCGCGCAACAGCAAAGCGGTATCATTGGCTTCGGCAATATTCATATTGCCTGAAATAATGGTTTTACCACCGGGAATCGGTTCATTGATTACTGGTGCAGTAATGACTTCAGCTTTACCCTGATCGATAAGTACCATTGCCATGCGTTTACCGACATTGTTTCGGGTAAGATCGGCAAAAATACTGGCGCCTGTGCTGTCAAAGTTTACGCTGACGCCTGGTTGCCCGCGGTCGTTAAAGCTGGCCTGAGCATCATTAATATTGTCACCGGTTAGTTCGACCTGTTTGCTGACCAGTGTAGGCGCCCCATTACCTGCGGAAGACAATAGTTCAAATCCATCAGGGTTATGGCCTTGCAGTGCCTGTTGATACTGATTAGGATCATCACTAACCATACGTACTTGTAAAGTGGCAGTACGGCCAATAATATCCTTGGCTTTAGCTGTATCCTGAACGCCCGGCAGTTGTACGACAATCCTGTCCGGCCCGGCCTGTTGAATAACCGGTTCAGCAACACCTAGCTCATTAACGCGGTTATGCAGGGTATTAATATTCTGTTTCACTGCATCGGTACGGATTCTGGTCAGGACAGTATTACTCAGGCTGACAATCAGACGATCGCCATTCTGAGTAAGTGTTGCATCATTAAGATATTTTTTTAATCCGGATATGGCAGTGGACGCGTCATCTGCCGACTGGAAAGGGACAACCAGTGTCTGCCCGTTTTTAACAATATTGCCACTACGGATTTGTAATTTACGCAGCTGACGGCGGATATCACCTGCATAACTGTCAAGTGTTTTGTCAACGGCTGAGTCCATGTCAACCTGCATAGTGAAATGCACACCACCACGTAAATCCAGACCAAGGAACATCGGTTTGGCATGAATTTTTTCCATCCATTCCGGGGTGTTGGCCAGAAGGTTTAATGCCACAATATAGCCTTCACCAAATTTGGAAGCAATGGCATCACGTGCTTTAAGCTGAGTTTCAGTATCACTGAAACGTACTTTCAGACTGCCATCAGTTATGAACATGCCCTGATGCTGAATATGCGCATCAGCCAGAGCCTGTTTCACCGTATTTTCGGTTTGTTCATTAATGATAATGGCCTGACGGTTGGTAGAGATTTGTACTGCCGGTATTTCGCCAAAAAAATTGGGAATGGTATATAGCAGTCCCAATACGACTGAAACGATAATAAGCAGATATTTCCACAAAGGATAACGATTCATATTTGCTGCCTTGTTTGCAGACTATTGTTTTCAATTAATAAATGAAAAACAAAGGCCGCAACCGAATAGTTGCGGCAGGATAACTGGTTTTATTCTGGAGCTTTGCCACTAATAGCATTGCGTTCGAATTCTACTTCAACTTTCGGAGCAATTTCTAAAGTGAAGTACTGTTCATTTACTTTAGTGATTTTGCCGACGATGCCAGCTAAAGTGACAACTTTATCGCCTTTTTTCAGTTCGGTTAGCATTTGCTGATGTTTTTTATGCTTGCTCTGCTGCGGGCGGATAATCAGAAAATAAAATACAACAAGAATTAATAAAAGTGGTACAAACTGCATAAAACCACTTTGTGCAGCGGCAGTGTCGGCAGCATAAGCAAAATCAATCATGGGGCTACTCCGTTTAATTCAAGTAAATAACGCTATTAAACCAGATATTGTAATCGCCAATGATAAATTTATCCAGTTTTGCAGTGTTTTGCTTCAGAATAAATATTTGCAAACCATAATTATTATTACAGCAAATTTAATTCAGCCATTGATGTTATTTTTTCAGCAGTAACAATAAAATGATCCAATAAACGAATATCCAGCAGATTTAAAGCGGCTTTTATTTCTCTGGTAAATTGAATATCGCCGCTAGACGGCATAGTAGATTGTCCTGGATGATTATGTGCCAGAATAATTGAGACTGCGTGATGTTTTAGAGCTGCTGTAGCAACTTCGCGAGTGTAAACCCGTGCTTCATTGATGGTACCGCGCGCCAGTTCAATGGTTTGCATAAGCTCGTTACGCTGGTTCAGCAGTAAAGCAACACAAACCTCCACTTTTTCATAGCCTATATGTAAACGCAGGAAATCAGCCACTGCAGCCGGCTGAGTAAAAATAGGGCGGCAATAAATTTCTTCTGCCAGCATGCGTCTGCTTATTTCCCTGATTACTGCAAACTGGGTATAACTGGCAATACCCATTCCGTGATACTGACAAATTTGCTGACAATCTGCTTCAAGCAATGCGCGCAGACTGCCCAGTTGAGAAATAAGCTCTCGTGCCAGATCTACCGCACTCATGCCACGGGTACCGGTGCGCAGCAGGATTGCGAGTAGCTCGGCATCACTAAGCGCCGAGGCGCCCATTTTAAGAAGCTTTTCCCGGGGACGATCGTTTTGCGGCCAATGCTTGATGCTCATTATTACGATTATGTGAATTAAAGGACATAATCATAATATAGCTATGTAATAAAATAAATTGGTTTGAGAGCATATTCGGATTACTGAGTAACTTAAAAACAGTTTAATCCGCTAGGTTAATTAAAGTTTATTTTGTTTTAGTATGGTAGCGCTTATAAGCATCTTTAAAATGAACCTGTACTATCTCACTTGGTTTTTTATCATATAAACTAAAAATAATGATTGCAATTGATGCAAGTATGAATCCGGGGATGAGTGAATACAGATTTAACCAGTTAAAATTGATCCAAAGCAATACTGTGACGGCACCGGTAATCATACCGGCTAATGCGCCGTTACGTGTCATACGTGACCAGAATACGGAAAAAATAATAATCGGACCAAATGCTGCCCCAAAACCAGCCCACGCATGGCTCACCAAATCCAGAACGCTGTTATTCGGATTAATTGCCAGTAAAATGGCAATCACAGATACTATAAACACCATTATTCGTCCAATCCAGACCAATTCTTTCTGTTTTGCTTTTGGACGGAAAAATGCACGATAGAAATCTTCTGTCAAAGCGCTTGAGCAGACCAAAAGCTGACAACTTAAAGTACTCATCACAGCAGCCAGAATTGCAGCGAGAATAATACCGGCGATCCATTGATTGAAGAGTAATTTGGATAACTCGATAAAAATCCGTTCATGTTTTCCATTGCTTACCAGATAGCTTAATTCTGGATGGTTAGCAAAATATGCTATTCCGAAAAAACCGACGGTAATGGCACCGGCCAGACACAAAATCATCCATGTCATGCTGATACGGCGTGCGTTTTTCATTACTTCATGCGAATCAGCAGCCATAAATCTGGCTAAAATATGCGGCTGCCCGAAATAGCCCAACCCCCAGCCTAGCAATGAGATTATGGCGATAAAATCCATATGGGCAAAAAGGTTGGTATAGTCCGGATTCAGGTTTTCAATATGAATGAGTGCATCAGAAAAACCACCGGCATTAATGATTACCATTATGGGGGTTAAAATCAGAGCGAACATCATCAGACTTGCCTGAATGGTATCTGTCCAGCTAACCGCTAGAAAACCGCCTATAAGCGTATAAAGTATAGTTGCACCAGCTCCTGCCAGCATTGCCCAGCCATAGCTCATGCCAAAAGTACTTTCAAATAATTTAGCCCCGGCAACAATTCCTGATGCACAATAAATTGTAAAAAAAATCAGAATAATTACTGCTGAAATAATACGCAGTAACGAGCTGTTATCTTCAAACCGATGGGTAAAATAATCGGGTAAAGTTAACGCATTATGATTGATTTCTGTAAAAACACGTAGACGTCCGGCAATCAATAACCAGTTCAGGTAAGCACCAAGTATTAAGCCAATAGC
The DNA here is from genome assembly GCF_013346865.1 of Snodgrassella sp. ESL0323. Classification (NCBI taxonomy): domain Bacteria; kingdom Pseudomonadati; phylum Pseudomonadota; class Betaproteobacteria; order Neisseriales; family Neisseriaceae; genus Snodgrassella; species Snodgrassella sp. ESL0323. The sequence continues at coordinate 60,940 of NZ_JAAEDT010000014.1, forward strand.
TATCCAGCTTTGTGAGATACCAAATAAAAATACTGCCCCCGGTAATCCCATCAGTAGCCAGCCGCTCATGTCAGAAGCTCCGGCCGAAAGTGCAGTTACTACGCTGCCGATACGACGCCCGCCCAGAATGTAATCACCAAAATTCTGTGTTGACCGATAGGCAAAAAAACCAATTGCAATCATTCCTAAAATGTACACAGCGAATGTGACAATCATTGGCAAGGACATAGTTTTGAAAAACCCTGTGTATAAAAATTGAAATAAAAATGGACCGATTTGAACATTAAGGTATTCCGCTAAAAATTAGCCGAAAAATAAAATTCATTCCATTTTTTTCGATGTATGTTAAAGATTAAATAGTGTAATGTAATAATTGACCATGCAAGAGAATATCAAGGCAAAGCCGGATTTAACCTGCACGAATTGACAGAGTATATAATAATTGCCAGACAAAGTAATTATTATAATTTGTTTTTGGAAGCAATTACTATTTGCCAAAAACATTTGATTTTATCGTTCAGTTATAAGTGCAGACTCTTTTGAATTTGAGTCAATAAATTGCCATATTTTTTAATCTGCTAATCATTATGATTAAAACTATTATAGTGCTTCTATTGTCTATATATACGGATATTACTATTTTGATTAAATGGTTTTAGTATCAAAAATTTAACTAAATTATACGCTGATAAAGAGTAAAATTAATTACTCTGTTTTTGTGTTTTGGCTAGGTGAAGTTTAGATAAAATAGAGAACTAAATAAAAGTGGTCAATTTTATTGAATCATTATTTCTCAATAGTCAAAGGAAACTATGTTTGAATTTAATGCAGGTATTGTCGGAAAGGTTTCATGGTAAAGCAAAAAACTCAGTTTCAATGCCGCAGTTGTGGTGGAAGTTCACCTAAATGGCAGGGGCGTTGTCCTCATTGTGGCGAATGGAATACTCTGGAAGAAACAACAGTTTTATCTGCACCTTCTTCTGGCAGTCGTTTTCAATCATGGGCATCAAGTGAATCGGCGGTACAGTTACTGGCAGAAGTCAGTGCAGTTGAAATACAGAGAACGCCAACAGGTATGAGTGAGCTGGACAGAGTACTTGGAGGTGGTTTAGTAGACGGAGCTGTTATTTTGTTAGGCGGAGATCCGGGTATTGGAAAATCTACATTATTGCTGCAAACAATAGCCTTGATGGCCGAACAGGAATCCGTATTGTATGTTTCCGGAGAAGAGTCAGCTCAGCAGGTTGCTTTACGTGCCCAGCGTCTTGGTGTACGTGCGGACAAAGTTCATTTACTGGCAGAAATACGTGTAGAGGCAATAAGTGCAGTTATTGCACGCCAAAAACCCAGAGTGGTAGTAATCGATTCTATTCAGACCATGTATTCTGATGGTATTACTTCAGCCCCCGGTTCCGTGTCACAGGTTAGGGAATGTGCAGCACAATTAACCCGTCTGGCGAAGCAACAGGGTATCAGCATGCTGCTGGTTGGTCATGTAACTAAAGATGGCGCGATTGCCGGTCCCAGGGTGCTGGAGCATATGGTGGATACAGTATTGTATTTTGAAGGGGAAACTCATTCAAATTATCGTATGATTCGGGCTATTAAAAACCGTTTTGGTGCCGCTAATGAGTTGGGTGTTTTTGCAATGACAGAAAAAGGGCTGAAGGGGGTTTCCAATCCTTCAGCATTGTTTTTATCCAGTTATCGCGATGATGTTCCTGGCTCATGCGTTCTTGTTACTCAGGAAGGTTCACGCCCCTTACTGGTAGAAATTCAGGCGCTTGTTGATGATGCTCATGGTTTTGCTCCAAAACGATTAACTGTAGGGCTGGCTCAGGAGCGTCTGGCAATGTTGCTGGCTGTGCTGAACCGTCATGCCGGTATTGCCTGTTATGATCAGGATGTGTTTCTTAATGCTGTAGGTGGTGTGAAAATTACTGAACCGGCAGCAGATCTGGCTGTGATTCTGGCCATGCTTTCAAGCTATCGTAATCGACCATTACCGGAAAAGCTGATTGTATTCGGAGAAGTCGGGTTATCAGGTGAAATTCGTCCTGTTCCGCGCGGACAGGAACGTTTGCGAGAGGCAGAAAAACTTGGATTTACTCATGCCATAGTACCTGCAGCTAATTGTCCCAAACGAACGGCAGATTTTCCGAGGCTGACTATTATCGGGGTAAATTCGGTACAGGAAGGTGTAGATGCTACACGACGTGATTAATTTTATATTTGCCTTTAGCAAATTAAAAGAATAGGCTTTACTTTTGTAGGTGCTTTCGTACCGTCTAAGAAAAATCAAGGAGATAAAATATGTCACAGCCAATTAAACTAATTGCGATCATGGACCTGAAAGCCAATGCCTGGATAAATATTGCTGCTGCGGTTGAGCAATGTGTGAAATTGTCACGTAAAGAAAAAGGAAATGTGTTTTACACTGTTAATAAAGATTTAGATAAGGCTGACCGGATTATATTTATTGAATGCTGGGCTGATGATGCAGCAATTAATGAGCATGGTAATACTGAACATTTTCAAAACCTGATTAAAACAGTAGAACCATACTTGAGAGAACCAATGCAATTAATAAAATTAAGTGAAATTACTGCTTTTTAATTTTACAAAATATATTATCTCTGGTTCTCACAGACTATACCGGCTGAATTTTCAATTTTGATAAACTGATTTTGGCCGGATAAATTGCTATTTCCAGACGATGATTAATTTCAAATCTGGATTTAATTTTTGGTGACACAAGATGAAAACCGTTTATATCGAAGAACAAAAAGTTGCTTTAGGTAATATTTTTTGTATTGGAAGAAATTACACAGAGCATATTAAAGAGTTACATAATGTAAAACCTGAAGAACCCGTGGTATTTATGAAGCCAACTTCTTCTCTGGCTCTGGAGCCGGATGATATTCAATTACCATTCTATAGCTCTGATGTACATCATGAATGTGAGTTGGTTATCTATATGGCAGAAGATGCTTTCGATGTTCAGGAAAATGAGGCGTTAGATTATGTCGGTGGCTATGCTATTGGTCTGGATTTAACTGCGCGAGATGTACAGGCAGAGTTAAAGAGTAAAGGTTTGCCATGGGAAAAAGCCAAAGGGTTTTCTACAGCAGCCTGTTTATCGCACTTTATTCCACCAGCTGAAATTGATGATATCCAGCAACAGGAATTTTTCTTAAAGGTAAATGGAGAGATACGCCAGCAGGGTTATACAAAAGATATGATGTTTACGTGCCGGCAAATTATCAGTTATCTGTCCAGGGTTTATGGTTTGCAGGCAGGTGATATTATTTACACCGGCACACCTGCCGGAGTTGCTGCGATTCAATCCGGTGATGAACTGGAATTAATCTGGCCAGATAAAATCAAAGCTACATTCCGAGTAGCTTAAGCTAGCTTTAGTTGAGTAGATTTTGCATTATTCAGGCGCAATTTTTCATTGCGCCTGAATGCTTTGAGTAAATGATTTTTTAAAATCAACAGATAAGTTTCTTGATAATATTGCTATACAGTAGTGTCTAACAGTAACTGCACCCTTTATAATAACTTAATTTGAAAATTGAAATCTTTTTATGCCAAGCAAACCGTTGTCGCTCAGACTACCCTTTTGGTTAATACTGTATTTCATCTTGTGGACGGTATTACCTTTTATGCTTTCCTCAAGTTATCCCTTAGATGTTCCTGAGGGTATTTACTGGGGACGTGAATGGCAATGGGGATATTATAAGCATCCGCCATTTTCAAGCTGGGTACTCTATTCTTTTTACTATACTTTTGGTCATATTGGTCCGTATATTTTAAGTCAATGTACAATAGCATTGAGTTTATGGCTGGCTTATTTGTTCGGCCGGCAACTGATGAGCAAAAGCCGGGCTTTTATCGGTGCATTGTTTTTGCTAGCAATATTTTATTACACGTGGCCTTCTCTTGAATTCAATCATAATATTGCGCAAATGCCCGTATGGCTGGGTTTAGTCTATATCTTTTATCTGGCTATTCGAGAAAATCTCTGGAAATACTGGTTATTGTTTGGTTTGCTGGCTGGTATTGGCATGCTGGTAAAATATACCGTTGCCTTACTGCTCTTAACTATGGTGTTATATTCATTGTGTACACCGAACCGACGGTTATGGCTGACACCAAAGCCGTGGTTGGCAATACTGCTTGCTATGATTGTGTTTGCTCCGAATATATACTGGCTGATAGAGCATAACTGGTTACCACTGACTTATGCTTCAGCACGCTCAGCTGAAGATGCAAACCGTAACGGGCATCTGGCGGCTCTGGGCTATTTCGGCACTCAGCTACTTAATCATTTACCTATTTTATTTATTTTGCTGTTTACCCGTACACGATTGAGTTTACGCCCGTCTGTTCAGGTATTGCGTCAGCGTGACTGGTATTTTCTTTTATGGGTGGGATTAGTTCCTACGCTGATACTTGTATTTGCCGGACTGATTTTTGGACTAGGATTACGTGATATGTGGGGTATGCCTATGTGGGGCTTATCCGGACTCATAATCGTGTCTCTGATTCCCGAACCAGTATTTATATCTAAAGATAAATCTTTGCTGAAAGGTATAGCAGTCTGGGCGCTTATTGTTACCATATTGATGGCTGTTTATGTAGGATTCGGAGCCAGAATCCGTCATAAACCTTCTCGGATGGACTGGCCTCAGGCTGCACTGGCCAAACAGGCTGATGATCAATGGCAGGAGTTGTCTTCTTGTAAGCTTGATAGTGTGACTGGTTCAGACTGGGTAGTATTGCTGGTAGCTTCCTATTCAAAATTTGCTCCATCAGTCATGGTTTCCGGTAATTCCGCTTATTCTCCGTGGATGAGCAATAGTCGTTTACAGCAGCAAGGTACGCTGGCATTATGGCCTGCTGATGAACATCCTCAGACACCATGGTTAGAACTTTTAGCCCATCATTCTGAGCTGGTTGTAAAACAGGGTGAGTGGATAGTTCGATGGAATAAATTACCCGATCGAGAGCCTCTTAAGGTAGTCTGGCAGGCATACATACCGAAAAAATGTTTAAAACAACAATGATTTTTTATATTTATATAAAATTAAAAATGATTAATAATACATTTGGATTATCTCAGTTTGCTTTTAGGCTGAGAGGTAAATGATATGGATAAAGTTAGCACTGGTTTAAGTATTATTTTGCCGGTATATAATGATGCAGCAGCTATAAATCGCTTTTTGCCTGAACTGTTTGTTTTTACTAGTCGGCAGCAACAGAACTGTGAAATTATTTTAGTAGATGATGGTAGTAAAGATCATCTGACCACATTGTTTGAAACATTTCGACAGCAATTACCAAGTAATACAGCATTGAGGCTGATACAATTTTCGCGTAATTTTGGTAAGGAAGCTGCACTTACAGCCGGATTAGCGCAATCTCAGGGTGAACTGGTTACCATGATGGATGCTGATGGACAGCATCCGGTTTCAGTGCTGGAACAAATGCTTGAATTAATTCAGACCAATAATGTGGATGTAGTGGCTGCCGTACAGGCTTCACGTGAACATGAAGGCTTATTAACCCGGATATTGAAAAATGGCTTTTACCATTTTATGCAGGATACTCACCGGTATGAGCTGACACCTAATGCCGGTGATTTCAGACTGATGAAACGTTGTGTTGTTGAAGCTTTACTCAAGCTACCTGAGCGGCAGCGGTTTATGAAAGGGTTGTATGCATGGGTAGGATTTTCTACTATTTATATACCTTTTCAGGCCTCTGAACGACAGGCAGGCAAGAGTAAGTTTAATTATTTCAGCCTGTTTGAGCTGGCTTTAATAGGCATTACTTCGTTTTCCCAGCGTCCATTACGCTGGATTTCCAGAATGGGAATGATTATTTCATTCCTTTCGATTGTCTATGGATTGTATATCGTTGCTGATACTCTGTTTTTTGGCAAAGACCTTGCTGGCTGGCCGACACTGGCAGCCGGAATTATGTTTTCTGCCGGGATTCAGCTCGTTTGTCTTGGTGTAATTGGCGAATATATCGGTCGTATTTATGAAGAAGTAAAACAGCGGCCGCTTTATCTGATAGACAAAGTGTGGGACAGTCGCGAAAAATAATGAAATCTGTATCTGCACAAGGCATATGGTTTACTCTGGTAGGAGGAGCAGCCGCTGCTATGCATTTTTTATGTTTGGTGGTGTTAGTTCAATATGCTCACTTTTTACCTGTTTTGGCCAATCCTCTGGCTTTTCTTTGTGCTTTTGTTATCAGCTTTACCGGTCATTATTACCTTACATTCAGTCTGACGCGACATACATGGTTTCAGGCTCTCTGGCGCTGGTTATTCAGCTCTATAGCCGGTTTTATGATAAACCAGATTTTATTTATGGCAGGTATACACTGTTTTGGAAATCAGGCCTATTGGTGGTTATGGGTTATTGTTACGCTGATAGTGACAGTTTTATCTTTTATACTGGGTAAATTCTGGGCATTTAATGAAAAGGCACATAATGAAACCAGTAATGATTAACGTAGATGATCTGGGTTTATCTGCAGTTGTAAATGAAGCTGTGCTGCGTCTGTCTGAAATGGGACGCATACAGGCAAGCAGCTTTATGAGTCTGGGCAACATTGCTTCGGATGAGGTTGAAGAATTGAAAAAACAGCATATTGATATTGGATTGCATCTGGATTTTACCGGTTTTGCCGGGCTGGGTACGCTGAAACAGGTACTATCTAAATCTTATCTGCATGTATGGCCAGAAAAAATTTTGCAGGATATTATTAATCGCCAGCTGGATGCTTTTGAAGATAAAATTAGTAGTATACCTGCTTTTATCGATGGTCATCAGCATGTACATCAGTTCCCGCAGATACGCTCTGTACTACTAAATATAATCTTGCAGCGTTATGGAAATACAATAGCAGTACGCAGCACAAAAACTTCTCAGAAAGATATCAAGGCAAAATTAATTCATACCCTTGGCGGTCATGCTCTCGACAGAGCTTTAGATGCGGCAAATATTACGCACAATCATTTCTTTGCTGGTATCTATAACTTTAATGCCGATTTAAAAAATTTACAGCATAAATGGAACAACTGGCTTGGCATGTCTGCTGAACATCCATTGTTGATTATGTGCCATCCGGCAGTACCTTCAGAGCACTGGAATGATGAAATTAAAAATGCGCGTGAATACGAATGGCAATGGTTACAAAGTGAAGAATTTGCGCAATGCTGGCAGCAACATCATTGTTATGGCGTTAACTGGCATAAATTTAAACAATAGCTTTATTTTATACGCTAAAAAAGAGTAATACATAATAATGAACTTAATCACCAAGATTTACAGTATACTTGCATTTTTTAGCTGTAGTCATTAGAAAATCGGTCAGCACGTTTACGATTTATCAAGTACACTATCTGTATTGCATTACATCTGGATCATTGGAAATCAGATCGCAGCGAGTATTTAAGGATCGTTATGATCATATTTGAAAATATAAAAAAAACTTATATCAAAAATAAACAGCAGGTTCATGCCCTGAATGATATTAACCTTTCAGTTGATACGGGTGATATCTATGGGCTGATTGGGTGGAGTGGCGCAGGTAAAAGCAGTTTAATTCGTCTGGTTAACCAGCTGGAAAAACCAACATCCGGTACGGTTACTGTTGACGGTGTAGATTTAAACAAACTGGATACCAAGGCTCAGCGTGAGCATAAGAAAAAAATCGGCATGATTTTTCAGCATTTTAATTTACTGGAATCTAAAACGGTTGCTCAGAATATTGCAATTCCATTAGTTTTACAGGGATTAAAACGTGATGAGATAGACCGCAGAGTCGATGCTATGTTGTCGTATGTTGATCTGGCTGGTAAAAAGCAAAGTTATCCAAGCCAGTTATCCGGTGGTCAAAAACAGCGTGTCGGGATTGCCCGTGCTCTGATTACAGAACCAACAATATTATTATGTGATGAGGCTACTTCCGCATTAGACCCTCAGACTACTTTATCTATTCTGAAACTATTAAAACAAATTAATAGCGAACGCAATATCACTATTTTACTGGTCACTCATGAAATGGAAGTGATTAGCTCCATTTGTAATAAAGTAGCGGTGATGGAAAAGGGGCAGGTAATTGAGAAAGGAACTGTACTTGATATTTTTTCCGCCCCTCAGCAAGAGACAACGAAAAAATTTGTCAGCACAGTAATCAATGCAAAAATACCCGAAGCAGTGTTGGATAGTCTGGTTGAACAGGAAAATATATTCAGGTTGGAATTTTTAGGTAATTCAGCTAGAGAACCAGTAGTTAATGAGCTTATTTTAAAACAACTGGTGGAAATTAACATACTTTTTGCCAATATGCGCGAAATAGGCGGAGTAGTACTGGGAAGTATGTTTATCCAGATGAATGGTATTGAGACAGATGTAGAAAAAGCGTTGACATTTTTGCAGGACAGAGGCGTTCGAGTGGAAAGAGGTGGTGTATGAATCAGTGGTTTGATACCTCATTAACTGCTGACCAGTTTGGTACGGCAATATTGCAAACTTTCAATATGGTCAGTATCTCATTTGTTCTGGGATCGATACTCGGAACAGCCTTAGGTGTACTGTTATTGCTTACCCGTCAGGGAGGAGTATGGCCAAAGCCGATACTATATAATTTACTAAATATAATTATTAATATTATTCGCTCATTACCTTTTATCATTTTGCTGATTTGTGTGTTACCGATAGCCAGTCTTGCTATCCATACATCTATTGGTACCAAGGCAATGATCATACCGTTGATTATTTTTGTTTCGCCTTATATTGCCCGGTTAATTGAAAATTCCTTATTAAGCGTACCGGCAGGTATTATCGAAGCAGCTCAATCAATGGGAGCAACCAATTTTCAGATTATTCGCTATTTTATTTTACCTGAAGCTATGCCCTCTATTTTGCTGGCCTTAACTACAGCACTTATCGGTTTAATTGATGCTACAGCCATGTCTGGTACAGTTGGTGGCGGAGGTATCGGTGATTTAGCTGTTAATTACGGATACCAGCGATTTGATTATGTAATTATGATTGTTACAGTTGTCGTTCTGGTATTAATTGTACAAATTATTCAGACCATGGGTAACTGGCTTGCAGCTAAGACTAAAAAAAATTAACTTTCTATTTATTAAAAACGGCTTATTTTAAGCCGTTTTTAATGTCTGCATGTATATAAATTTCTTATCTTTGGTTATAAGCAGTCAGTCTTTTAATATTCATATGCAATGATTAGACTACCCAGCTATATTATATTTTTTCCATAAGCCAATTAATCTTTAATTCACATAAATAAAACGTACTTGCTGTTATGTGAATTAAAAATATGAAATTGACTATCATCGGAGCCAATAGCATGAAGTTTTTTAAGCAAATTATTATTTTAATTACTGCCTGTCTGGTACTGGGAGCCTGTCAGCAGGATAAAACCAGTAATAAACAGATTATTGTCGGCACTTCACCCGGCCCCTATAGCCAGCTTTTTCTTGATGCAGTAAAACCTATTCTGGAAAAACAGGGATATCAAATTAAACAAGTTGATTTTTCTGATTTAATGCAGGCTGATATCGCTTTACAGCAAGGCAGTATTGACGTAAATGTTGATCAGCATACTGCCTATATGGATGCATTTAATCAGAATAAAAAAGCCAATCTGGTTGCTTTAACTCATATTCCTACTGTGCCAACAGCAATTTACTCTAAGCGCCATACAAACTTGCAGGCTATAAAAAAAGGGAGTGCTATTGCAGTTCCAAACGATCCGGCAAATGCGGCACGCGCCTATCGTCTGCTGGCAAAAGCTGGCTGGATTACCCTTAAGCCTTCAACTAATCCGGGAATGATATCTAAAAATGATATTAAGTCAAATCCTTATGAATTGAATATCACTGAGCTGGATCCGGGCAATATTCCGCGTACTTTATCAGATTTTGATTATTCAGTTATACCCGGAAGCAGGGCATATGCTGCCAAAATTAATCCTGATCTCGCTTTGTTACAGGAAGATATTATTCCTTCATTTGAATTAGTTGTGGCTGTAAGAGCAGATAATGCTCCAAAAGAATGGGCACAGGCTGTGAAATCAGCTTATAGCTCAGCAGAGTTCAAACAGTATATGCACACACACAATACCAAAAATTACTGGTATGTGCCGAAAGAAAATAACTGAGATAGATGTACAGTTATAAAAAAACTGCCTTTAGACAAAAGGCAGTTTTAATTATGTGCCGTGAATTATAGCTTATGCTGCAAAGCGTTTTTCTACTTCATTCCAGTTGACGATTTCCCAGAAATTACTTAAGTAATTCGGACGGCTGTTGCGATAGTCAATATAATATGCATGTTCCCAGACATCGCATGTCAGCAAAGGAGTGTTGTCAGTGGTCAGAGGTGTGGCTGCATTACTTGTAGAAACCAGGTCAAGATTACCGTCCGGTGTTTTTACCAGCCAGGCCCAGCCTGAACCAAAAGTACCTGCAGCTACTTTGTCGAACACTTCTTTAAAAGCATCAAAACTTCCCCATTTTACATTGATTGCATTTGCTAAAGCACCATTTTCTGTTAATGCAGCGCCTTTTGGCGTAAAGCCAAACCAGTAAAAAGTGTGGTTCCATGTTTGAGCTGCATTATTAAATAACCCGCCCGAAGATTTTTTGATAATTTCTTCCAATGGCATATTCTCAAACTCTGTTCCCTTAATTTGGTTATTCATATTGGTAATATAGGTCTGATGATGTTTACCATAATGATATTCCATGGTTTCTTTTGAAATATGTGGTGCTAATGCATCAAGAGCATAAGGCAGTTCTGGTAATTTGTGTTCCATGGTTGTGATTCCTTCTGATAGAGTGGGTGTTGCTTATTTTACTGTGAGCTCATTTTTAGTTAAATGGGATATATTTTTAAAATATAACCATTTTAACCCATTTTAAACCATCATGTGGTTTGTTAATATTGTAATACACTGCTATCAATGCCTGCAAATAAGCAGATAAGCAGGAGCTTAATGGTAAAATAAATAAAGTAGTGATTAAAGTTAAAAGACATGGAAGAAATTGATATCAGTATTGATGAAACAAATCAATTAGCAGTACCACCGCATTCTATGGAAGCTGAACAGTCGGTTTTAGGTGGTTTGATGCTTGAAAATAGTGCTTGGGACAGAATTGCAGACTTAATAGATGAAGACGACTTTTACCGTCATGAACATCGCCTGATATTCAGAGCAATTAAGGCTCTAGTAGAATTGTCACGTCCGGCAGATGTGATAACTGTACAGGAAGAATTGCAAAAAAAGGAAGAGCTTGATCCGGCAGGGGGGTTGGAATATTTGATAACACTGGCACAAAATACGCCATCAGCAGCAAATATCCGAAGGTATGGTGAAATTGTCCGTGAACGCTCTATAATGCGTCAGTTGGCACAAGTGGGAACACAAATTGCCCGCTCAGCTTATAGCCCGCAGGGAAAAGATGCAGCTCAAATGCTGGATGAAGCCGAAAACAGTGTTTTTCAGATTGCTGAATCAACTGCACGATCAAAACAGGGCTTCCTGACTATGCCTGTATTGTTAAAAGAGGTTGTAGCTCGAATTGATTACCTGTATTCTCGTGATAATAAAAACGATGTGACTGGTGTTTCAACTGGCTTTATTGATCTGGATAAAATGACATCAGGTCTGCAACCGGGAGATCTGATTATTGTTGCAGGTCGTCCGTCAATGGGTAAAACGGCTTTTTCACTGAATATTGCTGAACATGTCGCTATTGCAGAAAAATTACCGGTAGCTGTTTTTTCAATGGAAATGGGTGGTGCACAATTGGTTTTGCGTATGTTAGGTTCTGTAGGCCGTGTTGATCAAAGTGTTCTGAAAACAGGTCAGTTACAGGATGAGCACTGGGGTAAACTCAACGATGCAGTAGTTAAACTTACCGATTCGCCAATGTTTATTGATGAAACCCCCGGCTTAACTGCTCTGGAAGTGCGTGCACGAGCACGCAGACTGGCGCGACAACAAGGTGGTAAACTAGGACTGATTGTGCTTGATTATCTGCAATTAATGTCTGGGTCTGGCCGCTCAGACAACCGTGCTTCTGAGCTGGGTGAAATTTCACGTTCTTTAAAATCACTGGCTAAAGAACTTCAGGTGCCTATTATTGCATTGTCACAATTGTCCCGTACAGTAGAGCAGCGAACAGATAAGCGACCTATGATGTCGGATTTGCGAGAATCTGGAGCCATCGAACAGGATGCAGATTTAATTATGTTTATGTATCGTGATGAGTATTATCATCCTGACAGTCAGTTTAAAGGTCTGGCAGAATGTATTATCGGTAAACATCGTAATGGTCCAACAGGAAAAGTTCACCTTACTTTTCAGGGGCAGTTTACAAAATTTGATAATGCAGCTATGCCTGAAGGTTATTTTGATGATTAGGCACTTTCCAAAATTATGTGAAATGATGTAAAATTAGCTTAAAATAAATTTATTTTATATTGTGTATGGCACTTTATAGGGCGATATTATGGTCTCATCAAAACCCGTTAATGCTGGTTTTACTTTAATTGAAGCGTTAATTGTTTTAGCAATTACAGCAATTCTGGCTGCAATTGCTTTTCCTCAAATGCAAAGAATGATTGCTACGCAGCGTGCCTATAATCGTGCAGATCAAATTTTATCTTTATTTCAGTTTGCGCGCGCAGAAGCAATCCGGACAAATCAGCCAGTATTAATCTGCCCGACTACAATCAGACAAAATGCAGCTACTTCTAATGTTTGTGTAAACTTTAGTGCAGAGTGGCAGGGATTTATGGCGTTTAATGATAAGAATATGGATGGCAGCTATACACAAAATATAGATTCAATGATACGGGTTGTTGCTGTAAATCAGAACAATGATAATAAACTAAATATAAATACAGGATTTTGCAATTCTAATCAAAATACATGTAATCCTATTACAGGAAGTGGCGTTTTAGGCTTTATGCCAAACGGTCAGTTTGGTATCGGTAACGGAGCAAATAAAAGTAACTGGAGAATTGGTCAGTCCAATGTCGTTGTTGAAATCACCGATATACAATATGCTAGTATTAGTAGACGTATTGTTGTTACACCTAGTGGTAAACCTATAGCATGTTATGGCAAAAATGGTACAAATATCCGAGAATGTAGTTTAGCGCTGCCTTAACCAAAATAATGGAATATAAATATGTCTCAATTAGAAATTAAAAAATCTAAACATAATTTATACAATTATAAATTACAACAAGGTACAACTATAGTTGAAGCAGTAGTTGCGATTTTTGTGCTTTCTTTTGGCGTACTTGTGTTAATGCTCGCTCAGATCAATGCAGTGAATACATCAATAAATGCGGCAAATCAAGGTGAGGTAACAAGAGCAGTACAAAATCTTGTAGAAGAAATGCGTTCTCAACCGAAATTAGTAATTAATGAAAAATTGGATGCTAATTCGACTAAAATACAGTTTATTGGTAAAGATTATTCTGAATATGCCACCACTGATATAAATACCTGTTCTGCTAGATTGAATGTGCATTTGATAAATACAACCTTAAATAGTTGTGTGATTAATGCCAATGGAAATGTTAGGGTTAGTTGGGGAGGGCAATCTTTAGGCAATAATGATACAACTGATGAATTTTCATATAGTTTGACAGCAGGCCAATCATGAAAAAAAATGCTCATATTCAAATTAATTTATTTAATAATCGAAATAATTTGAATTCATTACAGCTTTTTAAAAAGCAATCTGGATTTAGTTTGATTGAATTAATGGTGGCCTCAATCATTAGTATTATTGTATTACTGGCTGCAAGTTCAACCTTTTTTAGCACATATAGATTGAAAGAACAGGTAAAAAGTAGAGTTGAATATGAGCAGGATGTAAGAAATGCTGCGAACTTGCTAAGAAGTGATGCCAGGCAGTTAGGTAATTTTAGTTGTATGCAACCGCCTACAGCAGATGATTTAAGTAATATTTTTAATGCCACTTTTTCTCCTACACCTGCGAATGGGAGCCAGTATTTATCCACAAATTTTAATGGTGATATTGGAGTAACTCAGGCTAGTGGAAGTCAATCACTGATCATAACTTATATTAATGAAGATTATGCAAATGGATTGGTTGCAACTGATTGTGGTAAAGATATCCCTGATTTGGCAAATCATATAAATGCAGCGGTATATTTGGTTGGTACAACAAATGACGGTGATCAAGCTCCGGGGCTTTATCGGGTAAACTACAGTAACGGTGTATGGACATCTCCTCAGTTGATTATAAGTAATGTATCAGATATACAATATAGTTTTGAATATGACGGACATCAGGATGCAGATTGTCCTCAAACAGCATCAGACATTGTTAAACCTAACAATGTTTCCAGCCAGACTGTAAATACCGCTAACTATGAAAAACCTCCAGTATTAATAACAGCAACACTGACTATTAATCCTACTCAGGCAAACAATCAAAGTGTGAATTATGTAATCAATGCAATGGTAAGACAGGGCGAAGTTTGTATTAATAATCAGGCAACTCAGGCATCTCAACCCTGATTAAGTATTCAAATATTTAAATAGTTATGGAATATGACTGCATATATGAAATCATATAATAGAATACAGAAGAAACAATCTGGTTTTGCACTGTTTTTAGTGCTGATTATGATGATTGTCATTGCTTTTTTGGTTGTTGCGACAATACAAAGCACATCTATGGATACCCGTACTAGTGCCAATGACAGTGATCATCAGTTTGCTCTTCAAAATGCTCAAACAGGCATTATTGCAGCTGAAGAATTTATTGGCACCTGGCCGGCTCAAAATCAAAAGAAACATTTTACTTGTGAATGTAAAGACGGTCTGTGTGCTGCTAATAATATAAAGCCAGCAATAGCTAATAGTAAGCTGGCTACTGTAGAAAATTGTGGTGATTTGCAGGAAGTCTGGAAACGACAAAATGTGTTTGATGATTCGGCTAAAGATCCTTCTATTGTTTACCCTACTCAATCCGAATCTGCATCAAGTGTTAAGAGTGAAGTAAAATACAGATATGTTATAGAATATTTAGGCCCTGATAAAGCTGCTGGGACTGGGATATATTTATTTAGGATCACAGCAAAAGGGTGGGGACGCAATGCATCAACTACAAGTATGGTTGAAGAAAATGTGCAGGCAGCCCTGTATGACAATTAATTTTCCAAATAATTATTAAAGATATTCTAAATGAATAAAAAATTATTAATTCAAGGTTTTTCGTTGTTAGAAATGATGGTAGTAGTAGTTATTATAGGAATATTATCAGCTATTGCGATACCTATTTATACCAATCATATTGAAAAAGCAAATATAACAGATGCCAGTACAGCATTAATTAATATCAATCAAAAGATTGCAGAAAGAAAATTAGAGTTGTTGAATGGTAATCTAGTAGAAGGTGATATAACTACTATCATTAGTAAACATGCAAATGATAATAGTAATGTCAGTGAAAAATATACTATTACTGCAAAATGTGATGATAAAGATGATAGTTGTCTGAATTATCGGATATTTGCGGAGCCCCAAAGCGGTAAGGGACTGAAAAAATCAGTCTGGTTAGGAAGCAGTGCCGGATTATATATTTGTGATCTGACTAGTATTGAAAACATTAAAAATGCATCAGAAAATGAAAAGTGTGCTAAACAATAAAACTCTATATTGATCAGGTAATAAAAAATTTGCCAATACAGTTCTACTCAAAAGTAATTGTATTGGCGATCTGAAAAATAAATATAATGTTTAGCGTAAACAATTATTAATCCAGCTTTGACGTTGCTGATAATTTAGAACCTGTAAAAATTCATACTGTACTTTTAATTCATCTATATCTTGCTGGATCCGCGGCATATAATAATTTAAAACATAACGTTTAGCTTCAGTTTCATCAAATTTTGGCTTCATCAAAATCTGAGTTAATTGTTCTCTTTTACGTTTACTATTCGCAGTATGCTGTAAATTAGTATCTTGGTTTCTTTTATACTGCATTCTAATCAGCCTGAGCCGAGCTTTTTGCATTTGAGTTAATTCAAGTTTACGTAAATCACAATTAATTTGGCCAGCAGCAAAAGTGGAGAAAGTAAATGTCAATATGACAAAACCGGCACAATAGCGGGCTATTTTTTGCCAGCTTGAAAACATCATTTTGTTCTCCCTTTGATTTTCATCAGTTATTATGAGTATACTTCAATAGCGGTCAAGCACATATAATGGTAGTAAACTTGCGTAAATAATATAATTCATTATAGATAATTTTTAATATGAATAAATTAACGAAACCGGATTTTTATATTGCCCCTAGTATCTTATCTGCAGATCTTGCCTGTCTTGGTAATGAAATTGTTTCTGTAATTAATAGCGGGGCAGACTGGATTCATTTTGATGTTATGGATAATCATTATGTGCCAAATCTTACGTTCGGTCCTATGGTTTGTCAGGCAATAAAACCATATGCTTCTGTTCCCATCGATGTACATTTAATGGTAGAACCAGTTGATGAGATGATTAATGCTTTTGCAAAAGCCGGTGCGGATATTATTACTTTTCATCCTGAAGCAAGTAAGCATGTAGATCGAAGCTTAAATCTAATAAAGACAGCCGGATGTCAGGCAGGAGTAGTATTAAATCCGGCTACACCAATAAGTGTATTGGAAGAAGTATTAGATAAAGTAGATGTCATATTACTGATGTCGGTTAATCCTGGTTTTGGCGGGCAGAGCTTTATTCCTTCCACGCTGAAAAAAATTCGTAAGGTTAGGGCAGTAATTGATGAATATACTCGTGAAAGTAAAAGATTTATCCGGTTAGAAGTAGATGGTGGAATAAAAATTGATAATATTGCTCAGATAGCAGCAGCAGGAGCAGACACATTTGTTGCAGGTTCTGCAATTTTTGGTCATAACGACTATTCTAAGCAAATTTCTGCTATGCGTGCACAATTAGCTGAAATAAAATAAATTATTTATTTGACATTTAATTAATATATTAATATTTTTGATATATTTTGCCATAAAAATATAGTTTATATTGTTAATTTTTAAAAAGGTAGCCTGATAAATTTCAGACTACCTTTTATTATTAATCCTGGTATGTCAAATAGAGTATTCCATTAATGAGCTTCATCCCAGTTATGCCCATATCCGACATCAGCAATTAATGGAACTTTTAATTTAGCCACATTTGCCATTAATTGAGGCAAATGTGTTTGTACAGATGGCAACTCATATTCAGGTACCTGTAATACAAGCTCATCATGTACCTGCATAATCAGTTTAGTTTGCATTTTTTCCTGATTAAGCCATTTATATACAGCAATCATGGCTCGTTTAATTAAATCAGATGCCGTCCCTTGCATTGGTGCATTTATCGCAGCTCTGAATGCTCCGGCGCGTTCGTTAGCATTTGTGCTTTTTAAACCAGGCAGATACAGACGACGTCCGAATAAGGTTTCTACATAGCCATGCTGTAATGCTTGTTCTTTAGTTTTTTCCATATATTCGTGTACACCCGGATATCTGTTAAAGTAACGTGATATAAAGTGTTGTGCAGCCTGCAATTCAATTCCTAACGATTTGGCCAGACCATATTCACTCATACCATAGATTAAACCAAAATTAATGGTTTTAGCATAACGACGTTGTTCTGCGGTTATTTGTTCTTGATTTGTCGCAAAAATTTCTGCTGCGGTACGCTTATGAATGTCCTCATCATGCTGAAAGGCATCAATTAAGCTAGAATCATTAGAAAGATGAGCCATAATCCTTAGCTCAATCTGAGAATAATCCGCAGAAACAATAAACTGATCGGGTGGAGCGATAAAACTTTTACGAATACGCCGTCCTTCTTCAGTACGTACCGGAATATTCTGTAAATTTGGATTATTACTGGCCAGACGACCTGTAATAGCGACAGCTTGAGCATAGGTAGTATGTACACGACCGGTATTCGGATTAATTAGTTGCGGTAATTTATCTGTATAAGTGGATTTTAATTTAGCCAGACTACGTGTTTGTAAAATAAGCTTGGGTAGGGGATAATCTGCTGCAAGCTTTTCCAGCACGGTTTCATTGGTAGAAATACCTCCGGATGAAGTTTTTTTCAGGCCGGAAGTAGGGATTCCCATTTTTTCAAACAGAATAGACTGAAGCTGTTTGGGTGAGTTTAAATTAAAAGGCTGTCCTGCCAGTTGATATGCCTGTTCTTCGAGTCGAACCAATTCAGTACCAAGCTCATGGCTTTGCTGAGCCAGTTCCTGACGATCTATTAGTACTCCGGTGCGCTCCATGTTATAAAGTACGTTTTCTACAGGGATTTCGAGATTACGATATAACTCAAGTTGCGCTGTATCCATCTGTTTTCTTAGTAAAACTTCAAGGCGAAAACAAACATCTGCATCTTCTGCTGCGTAATTAACGGCATCTTCAAGCGCGACATCAGCAAAACTGATTTGTTTTGCGCCTTTGCCACATAGATCTTCATAATGAATAGTTTGCCAGTTCAGATGTCGAAGTGCCAATTCATCAAGACCATGGCCTAAATGGCTTTCAATTATATAAGAAGCCAGCATTGAGTCGCCGGTAATTCCCTGTAAGTTAATCTTATAGTTAGCCAGAACATGTTGATCATATTTAATATTTTGACCAATTTTTTCGGGTATATCTGCTTCCAGATAAGGTTTCAGGGTAGCAAGCACGGTTTCAATAGCTAATTGTTCACTGATTACTGCCGGGCTGTGTCCGACAGGTATATAAAATGCTGTTCCTGGTTCTAAAGCAATACTGATACCGACAAGATGCGCATTCATCGCATCCAGGCTATCTGTTTCTGTATCCAGAGCAATAACTTTAGCGTTGTCTAATTGTTGTTGTAATTTATTTAATTGTTCAATTGTGGTAATAGCTGAATAGTTCTTGGGTATATTTCTGATTTGTTCAGTTTCAGCTGTATTTTCTATAATTTTAGTATCAGCACTATCATCGGTTTCAATATCACTAAACAGATCATTAGCAGGCTGAGAAGTTTCATTCATATTCTCATGACAATGATTTTGTGCTTCTTTTAACCAGCTTTTGAAACCAAGTTGCTTGAATTGTGAAATTAATTCTGCCCAATTCGGAGTTTTTCGCTGTAAATCTTCAATTCCGTGCGGTAGCTCATGATGTAAATCTACATCAGTTTTAATAGTAATTAATTGATAGGATAGGGGCAATTTTGATAATGCAATTCTGAGATTTTCACCAACTTTACCTTTAATTTCATTAGCATGTTCAATTATATTTTGTAATGAATCATATTCCTGCAACCATTTAACCGCTGTTTTAGGACCGCATTTTTCTACACCGGGTATATTATCAACTTTATCACCAATCAGACTAAGATAGTCTATTATCTGGTGCGGTTTTACGCCAAATTTATTAAATACACCTTCAATATCAAGCTTTTCATTGTTCATGGTATTGACAAGCGTAATTTGATTGTTAACCAGCTGAGCCATGTCTTTATCACCAGTAGAAATAATAACCTGATAGCCGGCTTGTTCTGCTGAATAAGCTAATGTACCAATTACATCATCAGCTTCAACACCTTTGACAGATAAAACCGGCCAGCCCATTAATTTCACTAATTCTGGTAACGCTTCAGCTTGTGGTCTAAGATCTTCTGGCATAGGCGGGCGATTAGCTTTATATTCAGGATAAAGCTGATGGCGAAAATTTTCACCTTTAGCATCAAATATACAACATGCATAATCATGCGGTGTATCTAAACGCAAACGCCGCAGCATATTTAGTACACCATATAATGCACCTGTAGGCATACCTGTTGGGCTGGTTAATGGCGCAAGAGCATGAAATGCCCGATATAAATATGATGAACCATCTACCAGTAATAGTTTTTTTTGCATAATTATTCCAGAAATATCAGTTCTTACTTACACATTCATTATTAGAAGCAAGAAACAGATGTTAGATATAAAGCCTCAATAAATTTGTATTTTACGATAAAAAATATCATCAGTAATTTAAAACTATGATTGAATTGGCCAAGTATTATTGAAAATAGCTTTGAATAGATTTAATTTCGCAAACTATGTAATTTAGTTAAGTGTTGCTTACTATTTATACTGTAAATACAAAATATTAAATATTATTCTTAAAAAAGTGTTGCGCTGTAGTTTTTATGTGTTTAGTTGCTTTTATTTTTTGTTGGTTAGCCTGGAATCAAAAAGTGTTGAACAAATTGCAAATAAAATTGTTTTTGGTGCTAACATATTAATTCTTGAGAAACGAGATTTCAGATGCATGTTGAATTAGTTTTTCAATGCCAGAATCATTTTTACAGATAATTGTATTTTTTGTAATTATTTGCTTCTATTCTTAATTTATAGTATAATATAGCAATAATATATAAGCAATTTTTAAATACTTTATATAAATTTATAATATAATGATAATGCGAGAAATAATTGGATATTATATCTGAGCTATTAGCAGATAATAATTTTATAATGGATTAGATTTTAATTGAATTGTGATTAAAAAAGAAAAATTTCCTCTGATGATAAGCTAATTTGTATTAGCTCAGATTTGAGATGGTTCTCGTGACTAGGTGTCTTCTGACAGATAGCTATGTGCCAATGCAGACGTTTAAGGTTTCCAAATAATTTTCAGTTTTAGTTATGGCTGATGATTTAGCATTGATAGAAATAACCAAAAATAGCTTAATATCTACTTCAGCAACATTTATGCACGCAGCCTCACTAAAAAAATAATGGCAGTAGTAATAAATCTATCCTCCCTTTATTCAAAAATTCTTGTTTTAACAAAAATTAATCATTTACTGAGTTCGATTTAATAGCTGGTTGTATTTAAACAGCTTTAGTAAATACATGTTATCTCCGAAATTATCATTCTAATTAAAGCATCAGTTGATCTTTCAGATCAGGTAGTGCACTCATTTCATACAACCGCTTGCTTAGCTTAACCATTAAATAAAACAAGCGACTAGCAAGCAATTTATAACATTAAAAAGGGAATATTTATGTTAAAAACCGATATTAATTTATTAACAAAATTCTGTCGAAAGCTTTTGTTTTCGTCACTTATTTTATCATCCCCCCTGGCATTAGCAGAAGATTTTACCATTGAGCGTTTAAGCTTATTTGTTTCAGATGGGGCAAACGTTTATGAAAACAGGCCTCTTAATACTGCTATCAATACACTACCTTCGAATATCAGTGTAGATTTTCAAACAAAAACAGATGCCAATGGCGATACTGTTTGGCAATGGAATTTAAAGAACAAGTCTAAAGTTAACTATAACAACTTGCGTATAACAGGGTTAATTGATGTCGATCTTGATGCCCCTGATAATACTTTTTTTAATGAGTATGGCTCATTATTGTCACTCAGCGCTCCAAGTGGTTATATTGCTCCCGATAAATGGGAAATCAGTGAGCCTGGCTATTTAAAAGGTGATCTTATCACAAGAGCCAGTCATGGTTCTTTAAAAAATACTTCAGTTTATAACGATGCCAGTACAACAGATGACCCTGCCATGGCACTATCAATTGATATTGGCAATTTAAGAGCTGGTCAGGAAATTATTGCGGTTGCTACATTGGCAGGAAACTCAACTATCGGTTTGATCCAGCGAGACAGCATAACATCACCTAAAACATTTTTTAACTTCTATGCAAAAAAAGGATATTTTGATAGAGCTTATCCTGATATGGTGCAAGGCGGTTTACTAACCACAGGTTCAGCCATTAAAGAAGGTAATGTCTGGGTATGGGGATTCAGAGGCTCATCCCAACAAGGCAATGGAACGAAGGTTGTTTCTAGCAATAAAGATCCGGCCAAAGTAAATAGCCTAACGAACATTATTGGTCTAACAGGAGGTGCTTATCACCTAATTGCTTTAGATAATGAAGGAAATGTCTATGGCTGGGGACAAAGCGGTTATGGAGAGACGGGTTGTAAACCAACAAAATCAATTTATGTTTCTACCCCTTGTAAGGTATTGAAAAATGCAGTGCAAATTGGAGCTGGTGAGTATTTTTCAGTTGCATTAGATGCTGATGGAAAAGTTTGGACATGGGGACATAACTTATATGGGCAGCTTGGTAATAATGGAAAGAAAAATAGTCAGATACCTATTGCTGTTGACTTAAAGGGTGAAAAAGCACGTTTAATTGGTGGGGCTTATGAAGGCGCTTTTGCAGTGACTGAAGAGGGCCATGTCTGGGCATGGGGTGACAATGAAGCCAGCGGGTTAGGTTTTCAAGGTTCTAATTACGGGGTTCAAAAAATAATTCGCACTCCCACGCGTGTGCCTAATTTAGATCAATATGCTGATCGTATGACCTATATCGCCGGTGGCAATGGCTGGGGTGAAGCCTTACTGGATGATGGTACGGTGATTGGTTGGGGGTTACATGCTGCACTCGGACAAGGAACGACTAAAACCAATATTAGCTCACCAGAACCTGTTGTTGTCATGAAAAATGTCGCTCAACTCTATGCGCGTTATGTGGGTTCTATCGCATTAACCGAGGATGGAAAAATCTATACATGGGGGCAAACGGGTGGCAGTGCTTTCCCAATGATTTACGGAGCATCTCCTACCTTACGCACACCACATGCTAATGATCCTGTTGTTTCTGTGGGTGGGGGTAAAGAACATGTGTTCTATCAAACCGAAAGTGGCGCTATATATGGCGTTGGCTATAACGATCTCCATAAAATCGATCAAACCAAATGCTGTGCGTCTAGTATTGATTGGCCGGGTAAAGGCGTAGCAATTGGAAATACACAATGAGAGCGTATTCAATCCTATTAATAATTATAAGCGATACGCCTCATTTACTGATTAACAAATTAATAAGGAATTTATTATGAAACGAACTAATGAACCTGATAAATATAGGAAAAAAATCAAGCGAAAACTATTAGCCAGCTCAATTGCTTTAGCATTAGTTTCAAGCAATAGCTGGGCTATTTTTCAGAACGGCGATTTTGAGAATGGGGATTTTAGCCATTGGGAGAAAGAGCACGGACTAAACTATAGACTTAAGGGAAATCCTCCATTCACAGCTGACAGCGTTCAAATATCAAATGGTGGAAGTTTTATTTTGAATGTTGTAAGCAACAGCTTTGATCCTAGAGCACCTCATCTAGTTTTACCGAGACAAGGTAACTTTACGGCAAAGCTTAATGATGAGATAGGTGGTAGACATATAAATCAGATATCTCAGAAAGATGTTATCACTGAAGATGACCGTGATCCATCTGATGGAAAACTACACATACGTTTCACTTATGCGGCGGTATTAAACGATCCAAATCATGCCTCCTATCAACAACCTTACTTTCATGTACAGTTGAAAGATTTAACGACAGCAGAAATATTATATGATGATATAGCTTATTCTAACCAACCTGGAAGATTATTTTACACCACTAACTTTAATGGAACTTGGAGATCAACGCCCTTTATTGATGTAGATATGATCGTTCCTGATTCATTAATTGGTCATGAGTTGGAAGTTCGGGCACTAGCTGCTGACTGCTCACAAAATGCACATGGAGGTTACGTTTATGTTGATGCCTTTGGTGCCAATAAAATCAAGCCTCAACAGGGTTGTTTAAATAATGTAAAAGCGCGTGCTAAACCAGGGCAAGTGCAAGTGACTTGGGCAGATAATGGTGCGGATGCCTACCGTATTTATCGCTCTGAAAAATTAGAAGGACCTTATATTAGTTTAGGCGAAACAACCTCAAACTACTCCACATGGCTTGATAAAACGGTCGAAGAGGGGAAGGAGTATTTTTACAATGTACGCCCACTTGACTCAGAAGGTTTAGAATCCTGTGCATCTGGTTCAGTTGTCTCAGTTGTTCCATCACCTATCGAGGCTGGAGAAGTAGCCAATAGACCACCTTATTTTGTCAGTGAGCCTAAAATAGGTGGTGATATTAAAACAGATTATCATTATCAGGCAGAAGCCTTAGATGCTGATGGTGATGATTTAACCTATAGTCTTTTAGCCGGACCTGTTGGTATGATAATCGATAGTCAAACAGGTCTAATCACATGGAAGCCCGATACAATTGGTTTTTATGAGGTCAATATTCAAGTTATCGATGGTAATGGTGGTAAAGCAACACAGTCTTATAATATTGAAGTTATTGATGATAATTTACCCCCTCAAATTACCAATCAAATCCCCACCCGTATTCCTTCTGGTAAGTACTTTAGCCATCAGGTAGAAGCTGTTGATCCTGAAGGTCAGAAAATATCTTACAGTCTTGCTAGCCAGGCATCAGGCATGACTATGAATACAAATGGTTGGATCAGTTGGAGTAACCCTCAGCCAGGTCGCTATCCTATAACTGTAGTTGTGACAGATCCTTATGGGGCTAGAGACCAACAATCTGTTGTCTTAGCTGTTAGTGGTAAACCCTCCTTTACAAGTACTCCAATTATCAATGGTACAGTTAATCAGCCCTATACTTATTTTGCACAAGCAAAAGACAGTGGTGGAGATACTATTACTTATAATCTTAGTCAAGCACCACAGGGAATGACTATCAACACTCAAACGGGTGAAATTAATTGGCAACCCTCTCAGGAGTCGGTGGAAAACATTACTGTCGAAGCGATGAATGAAGATGGCAGTGTTGCCACTCAAAGCTACGCATTAAACATCACCGCACAGGCTAATAGAGCACCTGTTATCACAAGTCAACCGAGTACCTATATTGCAGAAAATGCTGCTTATAGCTATCAAGCCAGTGCGAATGATCCAGACGGTGATAAAGTGGTTTGGTCATTAGTTAAGGGGCCTGTAGGTTTAGAGCTGAACCGTGAAACAGGTAAGCTATCTTGGGCACAGGCCATTGCTGGCAGTTACCCTATTGTGATAGAAGTCAGTGATCAACGAGGTGGTGTAGCAACACAAGAATATACACTGCGTGTTGGCCTAGATGCTAACCAACTCCCTCAAATTTTAAGTGTACCCAATACAAAAAGTAGCTTAGGTGCACCTTATCAGTATCAATTAATTGCTGTCGATCCTGATGAGGACCCGCTAACTTACAAAATAACTAAAGCTCCAAATGGTGCAACGGTTAGTAATACAGGGCTATTTACATGGAATACCCCAGTACTGGGACAGCATGACATTGAATTAACAGTCACAGACGGTTTGGCGACAGTAACACAAAACTATACACTCGTTATTACGCAAGAATCTGTTACTAATCAACCACCGTTATTAACCAGTACGCCTGAAACAAGCACAGTAGTCAATGAACTGTATCATTACCAACTTGTAGCAACCGATCCTGATGGGGATGTATTACACTATCAAATCAAAGAAGCACCTGCAGGAGCAACTATTGATGCTAATGGCCTATTCTCTTGGAAGGCAAGAGCAATGGGTAGCTATACCATTAAACTGGCTATAAGCGATGGTCATTATGAAGTAGAGCAAAACTACACGCTCGTGGTTCGTGATTCAGAACTAGAAAATCAACCGCCACAAATTATCAGTTCTCCAAAAACAGCTGGCTCAATCAATAACGAGTATGAGTATCAGTTAATTGCTGTTGATCCCGATAATGATCCACTGAGCTATTTCTTAGAGGAAGGCCCGGAGGGGATGATGTTGGACTCCCATGGTGTTGTAAAGTGGGAAAAACCAACTTTGGGCAATCATAGCATTAAACTCAGTGTTAGTGACGTACAACATAAGGTTGAACAAAGTTATACCCTCACTATTGGTGATCAAACCATTACTAATCAACCACCACAAATCACTAGTATACCTAAAATACAAGGGGTAGTTAATGACACTTATCACTACCAAGTACAAGCTAATGATCCTGACGGAGATCCGTTAACCTATAAATTAGAAGAAGCACCTGCTGGTGTAATTATCGATAATAATGGACTTCTTACTTGGTCAAATCCTATATTGGGTACTCATACCATTAAAATTGCAGTAAATGATGGTAACTACACCGTCACCCAAACCTATGATTTAGCCATTAACTCATTACCTTCTGATAACAGACCGCCACGTATTACTTCAACTCCTGTTATGGATGGCCAGGAAAATATACCTTACAACTATCAAGTCACTGCCGTTGACCCGGATAATGACCCTATTGTGTACTCATTGGTTAATGCCCCTGCAGGCATGACAATAGATGTGAAAACAGGCACCTTAACATGGGATAAACCTAGACGTGGAAGTTTTGATGTAGTTATTAAAGCCAGTGACGGGCAAGCGTGGGCTCAACAAGGCTATAAAGTTACCATCAAACCTTCAGCTACTACAGGCGGCGTTTTCACAGGTCAATTACTTGCTACACCCCAACTGGTTGAGGCAAACGAGCCTGTTACTGTGGATATTGTGCTAAATGGAGGTACAAAACCTTATGAGGTTGTAGCATTGACGCTTGATGGCAGCCCTGTAACCGTTAGTGGTAACAGCGCAACGGTCACAAGCAATCAATTAGGTTTACATACACTAGACCTGATTGCCAGAGATGCTAAAGGCAGAGAAGTTAAGCAACAAACAAGTTTTATTGTCAAAAACAAGGCTGATATCACTGCACCTACTGCGGAAATAACTGCTCCGGCTAAATCAGATAAGATTAATGTGGCAGAAATCAGCACCACAACCGATATTATTGGTACAGCATCCGATGATAACTTAGTAGAATATCAAGTTTATTTATCACCTGCCGATGAAGGCAAATGGGTTTCTGTTGCTAAAGGCAACCAATCGGTCATCAATGGTAAATTAGGTACACTCAAACCACAAACGATGCCCAACGGACTTTATGATTTACTGCTAATCGTAAAAGATGAAGGCGGCAACCAAAGCAGTGCCAAAATAGGCGTGGTTATCAGTGGAGAGCAAAAAGTAGGACAATTCTCGTTAAGCTTTACCGATCTCGATATTGATATGGGTAACCTACCTTTACGCCTGACCCGTACCTACGATACTCGTAGCCAGAATGAAAGCCTGGACTTTGGCTATGGTTGGAGCGTGAATTACCAGGATGTTAAAATTCAAACCAACGGTATACCAGGACGTGATTGGGATTTTGCGGAAATAGGTTCCGGTTTCAATAAAAAATTCTGCCCTAAGCCAGTTGGTACCCGAATGGTTACTGTCCGCTTGCCAGACGGTAAAATAGAAAAGTTTGAGCCTAAAACAATACCCGAATGTAACAGCTGGATGTCACAGTCGGCAGGTAGTTTCTTCCAGTTGGACTTTGCGCCTAAAGCAGGCACTTATTCAACTTTAGAAGCAACCGATGTTGGTATGCTACGCGTTCATGGCGGTGCTCTTTTTGATTACGACAGCTTAAACAAGGTCAACCCACAGCAATTTAAATTAACCACCAAAGATGGAATGGTGTATTACCTGGATAAATCGTTCGGTATTCGTCAAATTAAAGATCGTTACGGCAATACCTTAAGCTATACCCATAATGGTATTCAGCACTCTAACGGTGCAGGATTAATTTTTACCCGTGACAACAATGATCGCATTGTAAAAGTGGATGCTCCCGATGGCCGCGTGCTTAACTACACCTACGATGGTGATGGTAACTTAGAAGGTGCCTTTGATCCTAAACAACTAAAAACACGCTTTATTTATCAACAAAGTGCAGATTTAGTTCATCAGCTCAGTGAAATTTATGGTACCGATGGTAAACGTCTGTTTAAAGCCGAATTTGATGATAATGGACAGCTCATTAATCAAAAGGATGGTTTAGGTTATAGCGTTAATCTGGAACATGACAATGATAATAAAGTGGATAAAGTCACTGACCGTAATGGCAATACCACTACTTACGTTTACGACGATCAAGGCAATATTACCGAAGTAACAGACAGCAAAGGCAATGTGACTCAGTATACCTATGATCAATTTGGCAATGAAACCAGTGTCACCGATGCCCTAGGACATAAAACAGCTTACGAGTATGACCGCTACGGCAATGTTACCAAAGAAACCAATGCTTTAGGCTTCTCTACCGAAACCACCTATAATGCGGATGGTAATCCTACCCTGGTGACTGATGAGTTAGGCAGAGTCATCAAAAGTACCTATGATCAAACAGGTGATTTAACTCAAATCACAGATGCCATGGGTAATACAACTCATGCGAGCTACACAAGTAAAGGTGATATAGCCGTACTTACTGATCAAATGGGTAATACAACACGTTTTGGTTACCAAGACAGCAACGGCAAACGGCTAAAAGTATCAGAGACCAATGCCGCAGGTAATGTAACCCGTTTTGAGTACGATAAAAACGGTAATGAAACAGCGCGTAAATACAATCTAGTGATTGACGGCAAAGCCACAGAAATGGTTACCCGTAAAACCTACGATGATAATGGTAATGTATTAACTTACACCAATGAAAATGGCTTAGTCACCACCTATCAATATGACGACTTGAACCAACTGATCAAAGTTACCGATCCTTTAGGGCAAGCAACCCAATACACCTATAACGAACGAGGAGAACAAACTCAAACCCTTTACCCTGATGGTAAAATAGACAGCACCACCTTTGACAAAAATGGTAATGAGGTCAAAACGTGTGTAACGGGTATTTGTACCGAAACAACCTATGATGAGGCTGATCGCCCCATACAAGTCAAAGATGCATTAGGCAATATTACGCAAACCCAGTATGATGCTGTTGGCAATGCCATAGCAACTGTTGATGCCTTAGGCAATACGACCCAGTATCAATATGATGCGCTAGGCCGTCAGATCAAACTCATTGATGCGTTGGGCAATACCACGGAATCAAATTATGATGCGGTGGGTAATCTAACCAAGCAAACGAATGCATTAGGTAATAGTAGTACAACCTTGTATAACGACAATAACCAACCGATCAAAAAGGTCAATGCACTTGGTCATAGTGTGGGTTATGAATATGACAAAGCAGGTCGAAATACAGTCATTATTGATGCATTACAAAACAAAACAGCCTTTAGTTATGATGTGTTAGGACAACTCTTTCAGGTCAGTGATGCTTTAAACAATAAAACTGTTTATGGCTATGATACACAAGGTCGTCAAACCTTACAAAGTGATGCGAATCGTCATACCACACGCTTTACCTATAACAAAGTAGGGCAACGTATTCAACGCACGCTCCCCGAAGGGCAAAAAGAAAGCTGGGAATACAATGCCATAGGTAATGTTACCAAGCATACAGACTTTAATGGTAAGGCTACAGGTTATACTTACAATACCAGTCAGCAGTTAGCCGCATTAAATTATCCTGATAAACGCGCTATTAGTTATAGTTATGATACCCTGGGTAATGTGGCTAAAGTCAGCGATAGTTTAACTGGTGATCTTGACTATACCTATGATCAACTGGGGCGTATTACCCAGGTTTCATCACCTCTTGGTCAATTGTCTTATGAATGGGATGGCAATGGTAATAAAGTATCTCAGCAAGTAAATACGCAAGGTAGCTTTAGTTATGGATATGATGCGTTAAACCGCTTAACCAGCATCACAGCAATAGACGGTAGCGTCACCAGCTTTGAATACGATAAAGTCGGTAATCGTACCCAAATCAACCGCAGTAATGGTACGCAAAGTGTGATGACCTATAACAAGGCCAATCAGCTCACCAGCATCACCCATCAAAAAGGCAGTAAAGTACTCGCTAAGTTTGAGTATACACTTGATGAAAATGGTCGTCGCACTCAGGTAGATGAAACCATTGATGGTGTACAACGTAGTGTTAGTTATCAATATGATGTTACGGGTAAATTATTAGCAGAAACCATCCTGCAAGCAGGTCAGCGTAATAGCATGGCTTATACCTATGATGCAATGGGTAACCGTTTAACAAAAGTCGCGAATGGTATAACTACCCACTACAGTTATAACAGTAACGATCAGTTAATCAGTGAAACAACGGCTGATGTCACTACTTCTTACGCGTGGGATAATAATGGTAATCTGATTAAGAAAACCAGTCCTGAGGGAGAAATATCTTATTCATGGAGCAGCAGTAATAAGCTAATTGCCATTGATGATCAGGTTAACCGGCGACAAGTGTCTTATCAATACGATGGACAAGATAATCGTATCGGTAAAGTAACTAAACAAAATGGGCAAACCATTGAAACACAATACTTAGTCGATAGCGAACGTCCTTACAGTGAAGTGGTGTTAGAACGTACACGTGTAGATCAGGGTGCCTGGAGTGAAACCCTTTATGTGCATACGCCTGAGGGCTTAGGTGATTTACTTACCCAAGACCAAACAGGGCAAGTGAACCATCTTTACCAGGATGCACAGGGTTCTACTCGTCTGGTAACCGATCAACAAGGTTCTACCCAATCAATTATTGATTATGATGCCTTTGGTAATGCGCTATTAAGCAGTAAACCTGACAGTACAATCAAGCACCGTTATGTGGGTGAGTACCTTGATCAGGACAGTGGCTTTTATCACTTAAGAGCCAGAGATTATGATCCGAAGATTGGGCGGTTTGTAAGCAGGGATAGTTTTGAGGGTGTTAGGAATAATCCGATTACATTGAATCCTTATCTTTATGCTCATGCTGAGTCTGTCAATATTATTGACCCTAGCGGGTATATGGGACTGATAGACCTAAATGTTTCAATGATGAACTCCCTTCAAACACTTGGCACTAGAATGGCCTACTTTATGAATTTATATGATAAAGTACAAGCTGTATCTGGATTTATTGAGCTTATTTCAGGTGCAAATAGTATTATGGGTGTTATTCAAGGACTATCTGCTTTAGACTTTGACATAAATGGACACCCTAGTAATGCATCTGTTGACTATAAAGAGGCCATTCAAAATTTTACATACAATTTACCAGGAGCTATTGGTAGTGGATTAGCAGATTGGGCTTCCGGCTATAGTAGAACAAAAAGGAAAGGAGGAAAACTAAAAAGCTTTTTAATTTATATGCCTATGTTTAAAAATCTAACAGGAAAAAATCAGAAAACTATTCCAACAGGGGCCAAAATCAGGTTTGGTAATGAAAAAGTACCTATTAAATTAGTTTTTGGTGCAAAAAAAGAGGCGAGTGGCCAGTTATTCGGTTTGGGCATGGACATGAAAATAACACGCCAATTAATTAGAATGGATCATCATACTCCCGCGCCAGATCATGGTGGACTAGATGGAAAGAAAAAAGGTGAGTTAAATTATTGGATAGATGGTAATTTCCATTATCATATTTTAAAATGGAATCAATAAAAGACAATTTTATTAAGGATAAAAGATGAAACCTCCTATATGGGAAACAGTGTATTATGATTCGGCAGATTATTGGATGCTAATATCATTTATGACATTAGAACCAGAGCAACAACTGCAATATTTTGAATATCCACCTTTAAATCAAAATGACAAAGATTATAATAGGCCTACGAAAAATGTCCTTAGAGCACTTGTTATTTCATTAGGAGGGCGAAGTTTTATTGATGATTTTGATGATGATGATGAAAATGTTTTAAAAAAAGACGAGCAGTTTCATAAATTATTAGATGAACGTGATAATACTGTTTTTTCTTATGAAAGTTTTATGGAGTCTGATTATTGGATAGAACTTCGCAAAGCAGCGAAAGAACTCTTAGATGCAACAGAGGTAGGGTTTTATCCAGACATTCCTAAGCCTATAGAATTTGATTATTTAGAAGAGTTAGTTGATCCGCCTGAATTTTGGGATTAAAAACTATTTATTAACAGGGATTACAGTATGTAATCCCTGTTTTATGTTTTCTGCATAGGCAAACCATACACATGAAACATAATACTTAGTAGATAGTGAGTGTCCTTACAGTGAAGTGGTGTTAGAACGTACACGTGTAGATCAGGGTGCCTGGAGTGAAACCCTTTATGTGCATACGCCTGAGGGCTTAGGTGATTTACTTACCCAAGACCAAACAGGGCAAGTGAACCATCTTTACCAGGATGCACAGGGTTCTACTCGTCTGGTAACCGATCAACAAGGTTCTACCCAATCAATTATTGATTATGATGCCTTTGGTAATGCGCTATTAAGCAGTAAACCTGACAGTACAATCAAGCACCGTTATGTGGGTGAGTACCTTGATCAGGACAGTGGCTTTTATCACTTAAGAGCCAGAGATTATGATCCGAAGATTGGGCGCTTTGTGAGTAGGGATAGGTTTGAGGGTATTAGGAATAATCCTCTAACGCTAAATCCTTATCTTTATGCTAATGCCGATCCTGTTAATGGTGTTGATCCTAGTGGGCATTTCGGACTAGGAGGGATGATGGCGGCAATGGATATCAGATCAACATTGTCTAATATTCAAATTGATTTTGGTATGAATCTTTTTGATGGAATCATGGATCCTAATAGTGTTGCTAAAAATATGGCAGTAAGTACTGGAATTCTTGTTCTTGGTGGAACAGGTGTTAAGCTCTTAAAAATGCTTTCAGGTAAGTTTAGAGCTATGATATCTAAAGTAAAATATGTAAATATTGCACCTAGAAAACTTACAACAGTTGAAGTTGGTTTGGATAATATTAAAGGGATAATATTTGATGCTACTTATCAAGTTAAAGATCATGTCGCAACAATACGTGTTAATATGATTGACGTACAATCAGCTGGAGGTAAGATATCAAACCCCGCGCGTATTATGAATAACTTTGCCGAACTTGCTAAAAAAGATGGTGCTGTTATGCTTCGTGTAGAAGGGACTATCGCCAACCCCGCATTATATGAAATTCTGCAAAGAAGATATAATATGGTCTCTAACGGTGCTCATGACTCATTTGTAATAGATTTAATCAGTAAAATTTAAAAGGAGATTGCGATGAGTGATATAATTACTACAGAATTATATGCAAAAAAAATATTAAAAAAAAGATTGATGTTTTTTAATTATTATAATGCTGAAGATAAATATGATGATAGATTAGGAAAATATTTTGGTTATTATGAGAATAATCAAAATGGAGATGATTGTTTATATTTTTATGATCTAGGCATTTGTTGGAAACAAAACAATAAAGATATTATTATATTTTATAAAAATATCAAATCCCACCGACTTGAAGATGGGAAGGCGAGTCTTGCTTTACTAATAGACTTAGACGATGGCTCTACTATAAGACTACCTGTTAAAGGAAAACGGGATAAATTCGTAGACTCTTTACAAATGCATACTTTTTTTGGAAGTATCTTAGGAAGAGTTTATAAAATCAATGAGTAGTAATATTTAAAGTAGTATTAAGTGAATTCAATATAGCTACACATATAATCCCTAAGAGGGCAGACTCTCTCTTAGGGATTTTTTATATAGTAATTTATTATGGCGTATTACACAATATTTAACAGTACTCGCTAAGTTTGTGTATACCCTTGCGTCGCACCCAAGTTGATGAGTTTCTTGATGGTGTACAACGTAGTGTTAGTTATCAGTATGATGCTACGGGTAAATTATTAACAGAAACCATCCTGCAAGCAGGTCAACGTAGCAGTATTGCTTATACCTATGATGCAATGGGTAACCGCTTAACAAATTCGCGAATGGTATTACGACCAACTACAATTATAACGCTAATGATCAGTTAATTAGTGAAACAACAGCAGGTATCACTACAACCTATGCATGGGATAGTAATGGTAATCTGATTAAGAAAACCAGCCCTGAGGGAGAAATATCTTACTCTTGGAGCAGTAGTAATAAGTTGTTAAGCATTGATGATCAGGTAAATCAACGTCAAGTTTCTTATCAATATGATGGTGAAGATAAACGTATTAGTAAGACTGTTAAGCACAATGGGCAAATTATCGAAACGCAATACTTAGTCGATGGTGAACGTCCTTACAGTGAAGTAGTGTTAGAGCGCTCTCGTATTGATCAAGGCAATTGGAATGAAACGCTTTATGTGCATACCCCTGAGGGCTTAGGTGATTTGCTCACCCAAGATCAAACAGGACAGGTAAATCATCTTTATCAAGATGCCCAAGGTTCTACGCGTTTGGTAACGGATAAGCAAGGTTCTACCCAATCAACCTTTGATTATGATGCCTTTGGTAATGCGCTATTGAGCAGTAAACCTAACAGCACAATCAAGCACCGTTATGTGGGTGAATACCTTGATCAAGACATCGGCTTTTATCACTTAAGAGCAAGGGATTTTGATCCGAAGATTGGACGGTTTGTGAGTAGGGATAGGTTTGAGGGTATTAGGAGTAATCCAATTACGTTGAATCCTTATTTATATACGCATGCCGATCCTGTTAATGGTGTTGATCCTAGTGGATACTTTTCTCTTGGAGAACTCAATATTTCAATGGATATGATGAACTCCCTTCAAACACTTGGCGCTAGAATAACTTACTTTATGAATTTATATGATAAAGTACAAGCTGTAGCTGGGTTTATTGAGCTTATTGCAGGTGCAAATAGTATAATGGGAGTTATTCAAGGATTATCTCCTTCAGACTTTGGGATAAATGGACACCCTAGTAGTGCATCTTTTGACTACCAAGAGGCCATTCAAAATTTTACATACAATTTACCAAGAGCTATTGGTGTAGGAATATCAGATTGGGCTTCCGGCTATAGTACAACAAAAAGGAAAGGTGTAAAACTAAAAGGCTTTTTGATTTATATGCCTATGTTTAATACTCATATAGGAAATACTCAGAAAACTATTCCAACAGGGGCCAAAATCAGGTTTGGTAATGAAAAAGTGCCTATTAAATTAGTTTTTGGTTCAAACGCAAGAAAGGCTAGTGGCCAGTTATTTGGTTTAGGCATGGACATGAAAAAAACGCGCCAATTAATTAGAATGGATCATCATACTCCCGCACCAGATCATAGTGGATAAAAGGAAAAGAAACATTATGAGCCAGAATATTGGATAGATGGTAATTTCCATTATCATATTTTAAAATGGAATCAATAAAAGACAATTCTATTAAGGATAAAAGATGAAACCTCCTATATGGGAAACAGTGTATTATGATTTGGCAGATTATTGGATGCTAGTATCATTTATGACATTAGAACCAGAGCAACAACTGCAATATTTTGAATATCCGCCTTTATATCAAAATGACAAAGATTATAATAGGCCTACGAAAAATGTCCTTAAAGCACTTTTTCTTACATTACAAGACCTAAATTTTACTTATGATTTTGATGATGAAAATATTTTAAAAAAAGACGAGAAATTTCAGAAATTAATAAGTGATCGTGATAATACTGCTTATTCTTATGAGAGTTTTATGGAGTCTGATTATTGGATAGAACTTCGCAAAGCCGCGAAGGAACTCTTAGATGCAACAGAGATAGGGTTTTATCCTGACATTCCTAAGCCTATAGAATTTGATTATTTAGTAGAGTTATTTGATCCGCCTGAATTTTGTGATTAAAAGCTATTTGTTAACAGGGATTACAATATGTAATCCCTGTTTTATGTTTTCTGCACACAATAGGCAAACCATTAAGCAGTAACCTAATAGTACAAATCAAGTTAATGAAAAAGTATCTATTAAATTAGTTTTTGTTGCAGAAAAAGAGGTGAGTGGCCAGTTATTTGGTTTGAGCATGGACATGAAAAAAACACGTCAATTAATTAGAATGGATCATCATACTCCCGCGCCAGATCATGGTGGACTAGATGGAAGAAAAAAATTGAGATAAATTATTGGATAGATGGTAATTTCCATTATCATATTTTAAAATATAATCAATAAAAGATAATTCTATTAAGGATAAAAGATGGAATCTCCTCCTATATGGGAAACAGTGTATTATAATATTGCAACATATTGGATGCTAATATCATTTATGACATTAGAACCAGAGCAACAACTGGAATATTTTGAATATCCACCTTTAAATCAAAATGACAAAGATTATAATAGGCCTACGAAAAATGTCCTTAGAGCACTTGTTATTTCATTAGGAGGGCGAAGTTTTATTGATGATTTTTGGGATGATGAAAATGTTTTAAAAAAAGACGAGCAGTTTCATAAATTATTAGATGATCGTGATAATACTATTTATTCTTATGAAAGTTTTATGGAGTCTGATTATTGGATAGAACTTCGCAAAGCAGCGAAAGAACTCTTAGATGCAACAGAGGTAGGGTTTTATCCAGACATTCCTAAGCCTATAGAATTTGATTATTTAGAAGAGTTAGTTGATCCGCCTGAATTTTGGGATTAAAAGCTATTTGTTAACAGGGATTACAATATGTAATCCCTGTTTTATGTTTTCTGCATAGGCAAACCATACACATGAAACATAATACTTAGTAGATAGTGAGTGTCCTTACAGTGAAGTGGTGTTAGAGCCATCATACTCCCGCACCAGATCATAGTGGATAAAAGGAAAAGAAACATTATGAGCCAGAATATTGGATAGATGGTAATTTCCATTATCATATTTTAAAATGGAATCAATAAAAGACAATTCTATTAAGGATAAAAGATGAAACCTCCTATATGGGAAACAGTGTATTATGATTCGGCAGATTATTGGATGCTAATATCATTTATGACATTAGAACCAGAGCAACAACTGCAATATTTTGAATATCCACTTTTAAATCAAAATGACAAAGATTATGAGAGGCCTACGAAAAATGTCCTTATAGCACTTATTATTTCATTAGAATACCGAAGTTTTATTGATGATTTTTGGGATGATGAAAATGTTTTAAAAAAAGACGAGCGGTTTCATGAATTATTAGAAAATATGGATGATACTGTTTATTCTTATAAAAGTTTTATGGAGTCTGATTATTGGATAGAACTTCGCAAAGCAGCGAAAGAACTCTTAGATGCAACAGAGGTAGGGTTTTATCCAGACATTCCTAAGCCTATAGAATTTGATTATTTAGAAGAGTTAGTTGATCCGCCTGAATTTTGGGATTAAAAGCTATTTGTTAACAGGGATTACAGTATGTAATCCCTGTTTTATGTTTTCTGCATAGGCAAACCATACACATGAAACATAATACTTAGTAGATAGTGAGTGTCCTTACAGTGAAGTGGTGTTAGAGCCATCTTTCTCCCGCACCAGATCATAGTGGATAAAAGGAAAAGAAACATTATGAGCCAGGTTATTGGATAGATGGTAATTTCCATTATCATATTTTAAAATGGAATCAATAAAAGACAATTCTATTAAGGATAAAAGATGAAACCTCCTATATGGGAAACAGTGTATTATGATTCGGCAGATTATTGGATGCTAATATCATTTATGACATTAGAACCAGAGCAACAACTGCAATATTTTGAATATCCGCCTTTATATCAAAATGACAAAGATTATAATAGGCCTACGAAAAATGTCCTTAGAGCACTTTTTCTTACATTACAAGGGTTCAGTTTTATTGATGATTTTTGGGATGATGAAAATGTTTTAAAAAAAGACGAGCAGTTTCAGAAATTAATAAGTGATCGTGATAATGCTGCTTATTCTTATGAGAGTTTTATGGAGTCTGATTATTGGATAGAACTTCGCAAAGCAGCGAAAGAACTCTTAGATGCAACAGAGGTAGGGTTTTATCCAGACATTCCTAAGCCTATAGAATTTGATTATTTAGTAGAGATATTTGATCCGCCTGAATTTTGTGATTAAAAACTATTTATTAACAGGGATTACAATATGTAATCCCTGTTTTATGTTTTCTGCCCACAATAGTGGATAAAAGGAAAAGAAACATTATGAGTCAGAATATTGGATAGATGGCAATTTCCATTATCATATTTTAAAATGGAATCAATAAAAGACAATTCTATTAAGGATAAAATATGGAATCTCCTCCTATATGGGAAACAGTGTATTATAATATGGCAACATATTGGATGCTAATATCATTTATGACATTAGAACCAGAGCAACAACTGCAATATTTTGAATATCCGCCTTTATATCAAAATGACAAAGATTATAATAGGCCTACGAAAAATGTCCTTAGAGCACTTTTTCTTACGTTACAAGGGCGAAGTTTTATTGATGATTTTTGGGATGATGAAAATGTTTTAAAAAAAGACGAGCAGTTTCAGAAATTAATAAGTGATCGTGATAATGCTGCTTATTCTTATGAGAGTTTTATGGAGTCTGATTATTGGATAGAACTTCGCAAAGC